>JAUNRP010000199.1 GCA_030544165.1 bacterium | reverse complement strand
GGGGTGGGCAGCGTGGGCGGGGTACAGTTCGTAAGGACCTGAAGACGTTAGGAGCAGCCAGATGGGACTCTTCTCCCGCAAGCGGAGTGAGGCCGTGGAGCCCGAGGACGTGGTGGAGCCCACCACCTCCGGACCGTGGGACCTGGAGGACAAGCCGAGCCTCGGGAACCGGGTGGATCTCGGTGCGCTGCGCATCCCCAAGCGGCCGGGCATGAGCCTGCGCCTCGAGCTGGAGAGGAGTTCCAGCACTCCCGTGGCGGCCACCGTCACCATCAAGGACTCCTCCCTACAACTCCAGGCGTTCGCCGCCCCGCGCACCGCCTCCCTGTGGGACGAGGTGCGCCCCGAACTCGCCACCTCCGTGAAGGAGAACGGCGGCACCGCCAAGGAGGTGGAGGGGGACCACGGGGTGGAGCTCCACGCCACCATGCCGGTGACCACCCCCGGGGGCTCCGGTACCCGTACGGTCCGGTTCGTGGGCGTGGACGGACCCCGGTGGATGGTCCGGGCCGTGTTCTCCGGGAAGGCGGCCGTGGACGCCGAGGAGGCGTCCGAGCTCGAGAGCGTGCTCCGGGGCCTCGTGGTCACCCGCGGCACCAACGCCCGGCCCCCGCGCGAGGTCCTGCCCCTCACCGTTCCCGGCCAGCCCGCACCCGCCGCCGCGGATGACCCCCAGGGCCTCGACGCCCTCGGCGTGCTCCGCCGCGGCCCGGAGATGACCGAGACCCGATGAGCTGGCTCTCCCGGCTCCTCACCCCGCGCGAGGGGCCGGAGGAACCCGGCCTCCGCGAGGTCATCGCGAACCTGGGAGCCACCCCCGTGGAGGCGGCGCAGGTCCGTGCGGAGGTCACGGTGGCGGGCGTCATCGCGGAGACCTCTCCCGGGGACGCAGCCTCCGGCCTGCACGTTCGCCTCACCGACGACACCGGCACCATGGGGCTCGTCTTCCTCGGGCGCCAGGAGGTCCCCGGGATCGAGGAGGGGCGCTGGATCGCGGCCACGGGCCGGGTGGCGGAATCCGGCGGCCAGAGGGTGATCTTCAATCCGAGGTACGAACTCCTGACAGGGGGGACGCGAATGAGGAAGCAGGGCGAGGGGCGGCGCCTCGAGGGTGCCCCGGTTGACGGCAACCAGCCCCCCACGGACGGCGAGGAGACCGCCCCGGCCCTCCCCACGCCGTCGGGGGCATTCGCGCAACTGGCGGCAGAGGACTTCGATGTGATGGCCTCGATGGGCGGAGTCCGCGGGCTGCTGGAGTCCGTGATCCCGGGGCTCGTGTTCGTGGTGGTGTTCATCGCCACCCGCGAGCTGGTGCCGGCACTGATCGCGGCCTCGGCGGTGGCAGTGGTGGCGCTCGCCGCGCGGCTGCTGGTACGGCAGTCTCCCGCGATGGCGTTCGGCGGGTTCGTGGGCGTCATGATCGGCGTGATCTGGGCGTGGCGGAGCGGGGACGCGGGCGACTTCTTCGTCTGGGGCCTGTACGTGAACGCCGCCTACGCGATCGGTGTGCTGATCTCGATCCTGGCGCGCTGGCCGATCGTGGGAGTGCTGGTGGCACTGCTGCGCAACACGTGGGATTCGTGGCGGAGCTCGCCGGCCTATCCGCGGTACGTGGCGGCCACCTGGATCTGGGTGGGACTCTTCGCGCTGCGCCTTGCGGTGCAGCTGCCCCTCTACCTCACGGGCCAGGTGGGATGGCTCGGGACGGCGCGGCTGGTGATGGGCGTGCCGCTGTTCGCGCTCGTCCTGTGGGTCACGTGGCTTCTGGTGCGCGAACCAGCAGGCCGCGAAGCCCCGGAAGGGACTCCTCGCCCGTAGCGCTGGCCACCAGCAGGAGCTGGTCCCCGGCCTCGAAGACCTCCTGCGCGCCCGGCGCGAGCGGCCGGCCGGATCGGACGATCGAGGCGAGCACCACCTCGCCGGAGAGGCGAAGGCTCCCCACCTGGCGCCCGATCGCGGGGGAGTCCTCCGGAAGGGTCATCTCGAACATCGAGGCCCCCGACTGGTGGAAGGTGAACACCTTCACCAGATCGCCCACGGCCACGGCCTCCTCCACTAGCGCGGTCATGATCCGCGGCGTGGAGACGGGCACGTCCACGCCCCACGAGGAATCGAACATCCACTCGTTCTTGGGGTTGTTGACCCGCGCCACCACCCGCGGCACGGCGAACTCCGTCTTGGCGAGCAGGGAGATCACGAGGTTCGCCTTGTCATCCCCGGTGGCGGCCACCACCGCATCCACGGACTCGGCACCGGCCTCGGCCATGGCCACCGGCTCGCACGCGTCCGCGAGCAGCCACTCCGCATCCGCCACGGAGGCGATCTTCATGGCGGCCGGATCCTTGTCCAGGAGGGTGACCTCGTGGGAGTGCGAGAGCAGCTCCCGGGCGATCGAGCGCCCCACGGATCCCGCCCCGGCGATCAGGACCTTCATCGCGTCTCCTGGGTGGGCCGTGAGGTGAACCTGCGCTGCAGGGCGGGTAGGGAGTCGGTGGGGGCCACCACGTGGGGCAGATCGTTCTCCTGGAGGACCGTGGTGGGCCCGGGCACCAGCGAGGTCCCGCCGCGGCTGATGAACGCGATCCGCGCCCCGGTACCCGCCTCGAGCTGGGAGGCCCTCCGCCCGATCCACTCGGGGTGCAGGTCCACGCTCGCGAGCGTGACCGTGCCGGTGGAATCGCGGTACTCCACCTCCGAACCCTTCGGCAGGATCCGGCGCAGGAACTGGTCCGTGGTCCACCGCACCGTGGCCACCGTGGTGATGCCGAGCTTCTGGTAGACCTCCGCCCGGTGCGGATCGTAGATCCGCGCCACCACGCGCCTCACCCCGAACGTGTCCCGCGCCACCCGGGCGGTGATGATGTTGGAGTTGTCCCCGTTGGACACCGCCGCCAGCGCGTACGCGTCCTCCACGCCCGCCTGGATGAGCGCGTCCCGATCGAATCCCATGCCCGTCACGCGCCGCCCGGAGAAGTCCGGCGGCAGGCGGCGGAACGAGTCCGGGTCCATGTCGATCACGGCCACGGAGTGCCCGGAGGAGTCGAGGTGGCTGGCGAGCGAGGCGCCCACCCGCCCGCATCCCATGATCACGAAGTGCACATGCCGACGCTACACCCGCTCCCGTAGGCTGGCCGCGTGCTCCCCCTGGTTCTCGAGGCAGGCAATCCCGCCCACGGCGGCTACTGCGTCTCCCGCATTTCCGACGACGACCCCTCGGGTCTGGGCGGCAAGGTCGCCCTGGTCACGGGGACGCTTCCCGGGGAGCGCGTGGAGGCCGAGGTCCTCGAGGACCACCCCCGCCACCTGATCGCCCGCACCACCCGTGTGCTCACCCCCTCGCCCGATCGCGTGGAGCACGTGTGGCCGCTCGCCGCTGCCACCGGGGTCGGGGGCGCAGACCTCGGCCACGTGGCCCCCGCCGCCCAGGTGCGCTGGAAGGAGGCGGTCATCCGAGACGTCATGCGCCGGATCGGCGGTCCGGAGGTGGCCGAGGCCGTGGGGGAGGTTCCCGTACGGACGTTACCCGGCGGGGTGGTTGGGTGGCGGACCAGGGTGGGGTTCGTCGTCGACCAGGAGGGACGGCCCGCGATGCGGCGGGGCAACTCCCACGAACTGGTGGCGGTGGATTCGATGCCGCTCGCGGTTGCCGAGCTGGACGAGTTGGACCTGTTCGGGGGCGGGTGGGACCTGGAGCCGGGCACGCAGGTGCGGGCGGTGGCGCCCTCCGATTCGCGGCCGGTGCTGGTGACGCCGGGGGCCGTGTTCAGCGCGCCGGGCCGAAGTGCGGGGGCGAGGGTTCGGGAGCTGGTGACCACCGATTCGGGGACCTACCGATATGCGGTGCACGCGGCGGGCTTCTGGCAGTCGCACCGGGCGGCGCCGTCCGTGTTGGTGCGGGCGGTGCTGGACGCCGCGCGGTTGGCGGGCGGCGAGCGGGTCCTCGAGCTGTACTCGGGAGCGGGGCTGTTCACCGTTCCCCTGGCGGAGGCGGTGGGTCAGCGAGGCCGGGTCTCGGCGCTGGAGGGGGCGAGGGCCGCAGTGGAGGACGCGCGCGCCAACCTCTCGCGGCACCCCA
>JAUNRP010000198.1 GCA_030544165.1 bacterium | reverse complement strand
CACCACGACATCTACTCGATCGAGGACCTCAAGCAGCTCATCCACGACCTGAAGAACGCCAACCCCGCCGCGCGCGTCCACGTCAAGCTCGCCGCCGAGGTGGGGGTGGGCACCGTGGCGGCCGGCGTTGCCAAGGCGCGCGCCGATGTGGTGCTCGTCTCCGGCCACGACGGCGGAACGGGTGCCTCGCCGCTGACCTCGCTCAAGCACGCCGGCGCACCCTGGGAGCTGGGGCTGGCGGAGACCCAGCAGACGCTCGTCCTCAACAACCTCCGCGACCGCGTGGTGGTGCAGACGGACGGCCAGCTCAAGACCGGGCGGGACGTGGTGATCGCGGCGCTGCTGGGGGCGGAGGAGTTCGGGTTCGCCTCGGCGCCGCTCGTGGTCTCGGGCTGCATCATGATGCGCGTGTGCCACAAGGACACCTGCCCGGTGGGCGTGGCCACCCAGAACCCGGAGCTCCGGGCACGGTTCACGGGTAAGCCCGAGTACGTGATGAACTTCTTCCTCTCCCTGGCCCAGGAGGTGCGCGAACTGCTCGCCTCCCTCGGGCTGCGGTCCCTCGAGGAGGCGGTGGGCCGCGTGGAGCTGCTCTCCACGCGGAAGGCGGTGGACCACTGGAAGGCGGCGGGCCTCGACCTCGCCCCCCTGCTGGAGAAGATCGACCCGGCCCCCGGTTCGGCACTGCACCACGCGCGGACCCAGGAGCACGGACTGGAGGAGGCGCTCGACGTCGAGCTGATTGCTGCGGCGCGTCCCGCGCTCGAGGACGGGACGGCGGTGCGGATCGAACGGGACGTGCGCAACGTGAACCGGACCGTGGGGACGATGCTCTCCCACGAGGTGACGGTGCGGCACGGCGCCGCGGGACTGCCGGAGGACACGATCGAGGTGTCACTCACGGGATCCGCGGGGCAGTCGTTCGGCGCGGTGCTCGCTCCCGGGGTCACGCTGCGGCTGTACGGGGATGCGAACGACTACGTGGGCAAGTCGCTCTCGGGCGGCCGGATCGTGGTGCGTCCCGAGGCGTCGAGCCACTTCTGGGCGCGGGAGAACGTGATCGCCGGCAACGTGGTGGGCTACGGAGCCACCTCCGGGGAGATCCTGCTGCGCGGGCGCGCGGGGGAGCGGTTCGCCGTACGCAACTCCGGCGCCACGATGGTGGTGGAGGGCGTGGGGGACCACGCGTGCGAGTACATGACCGGCGGGACCGTGCTGGTGCTGGGACCCACCGGCAAGAACTTCGGGGCCGGGATGTCCGGAGGGACCGCGTACGTGCTGGACCTCACCGAGGCGAAGCTCAGTCCCCAGGCGATGGCCGAGGGTGCGCTCATCCTCGAGACCCCCAGCGAGTCCGAGGTGGAGGAGATCAGGGAGCTGCTGCGCCGGCACCAGGAGTGGACCGGGTCACACCAGGCGGCCGAACTCCTCGAGGAGGACCGGATCGCGGAGCGGTTCACCGTGGTGGTGCCGCGGGCGTACGCCGCCGTGCGGCTGGTGCTGACCGAGGCGGCGGCCGAGGGCCTCGAGGGCGATGACATGACCGTGTGGGACCGAGTGATGGAGGCGAGCCGTGGCTGACCCCAGGGGATTTTTGACCCACCGGGAGCGCGAGCTGCCCGGCCGCCGCCCCGTGGAGGTGCGCATCCGGGACTGGAAGGACGTCTACGAGGAGCGCGAGGAGAACTCGCCGATCGTGCGCCGGCAGGCCTCGCGGTGCATGGACTGCGGGGTGCCGTTCTGCCACCTCGGGTGCCCGCTCGGCAACCTGATCCCCGACTGGAACGACCTGGTGCACCGGGGCGACTGGGAGGAGGCGATCGACCGCCTCCACGCCACCAACAACTTCCCGGACTTCACGGGCCGTCTCTGCCCCGCACCCTGTGAGGACTCGTGCGTGCTCGGAATCAACCAGCCGCCCGTGACCATCAAGAACGTGGAGCTCCACATCATCGAGGAGGCGTTCCAGCGGGGGCTCGTGAAGCCCGAGCCGCCGGACCAGCTCACGGACAAGACCGTGGCCGTGATCGGCTCGGGACCCGCGGGCCTCGCGGCGGCGCAGCAACTGACCCGGGCCGGCCACACGGTGGCCGTGTTCGAGCGCGACGACGCGATCGGGGGCCTGCTGCGCTACGGCATCCCGGAGTTCAAGATGGAGACCTCCGTCCTCGAGCGGCGCCTGGACCAGATGCGGGCCGAGGGCACGATCTTTAGGACCGGCATCCACCTCGGCGCCGAGGGGAACCCGGGCGGGGCCGATCTGCTCGAGAGCTACGACGCGGTGGTGCTCGCCACCGGCGCCACCGTGCACCGCGAGCTCGGAATCGAGGGGCGGGAGCTGGACGGCATCCACCGCGCCATGGACTACCTGCCGCACGGCAATCGCGAGTCCCGCGGGGAGACGGTGTCGGACCAGATCAGCGCCTCCGGCAAGGACGTGGTGGTGATCGGAGGCGGTGACACCGGCTCGGACTGCATCGGCACCGCCGTGCGCCAGGGGGCCCGGTCCATCACGCAGCTCCAGTACCGCCCGCAGCCGCCCGCCGAGCGCGGGGAGGACGACCCGTGGCCCACGTACCCCAACGTCTTCCGGGTCTCCACCTCCCAGGAGGAGGGCGGCGAGCGGCACTTCTCCGCCGTCACGGTGCGCTTCGCCGGTGAGGACGGGCACGTGAGCGGGCTCGTGCTCCAGGACTCCGAGCAGGTGGACGGCATGGCCGTTCCCGTTCCCGGGACCGAGAGGGAGCTCCCCGCCCAGCTCGTGCTGCTCGCCATGGGCTTCTCGGGGGCGGAGCGTGGCGGACTGGCCGACCAGCTCGGGATCCAGTTCGACGATCGGAGCCGGATGGTGCGGGATGGCGGGTATGCCACCGAGGTCCCGGGCGTGTTCGTGGCCGGGGACGCCGGGCGCGGGCAGTCCCTCATCGTGTGGGCGATCGCGGAGGGGAGGGCCGCCGCGGCCGCCGTGGATTCCTACCTCCGCGGTGGTCCGAGCGAGCTCGATTCCCCGGTGACACCCACGGAACGGCAACTCCGCCCGTGATGGCCGGTTCCGCCTCCGTGATCTGCCTAGGATGGACCCATGCGTAGAGCGAAGATCGTGTGCACCATCGGCCCGGCCACCGAATCCCCCGAGCAGATCCGGGCACTGGTGGATGCCGGAATGGACGTGGCGCGGATCAACGCGTCCCACGGCAAGCACGAGGGCCACGAGGCGGTCTACCAGAACGTGCGCACCGCCTCCCGCGAGACGGGCCGCGCCGTGGCGATCCTGCTCGACCTCCAGGGTCCGAAGATCAGGCTCGGAACCTTCAAGGACGGCCCCATCATCCTGAACGAGGGGGACATCTTCACGATCACCGCCGAGGACGTGGAGGGCACCCAGGAGATGGCCTCCACCACCTTCAAGGGCCTGCCCGGGGACTGCAAGCCCGGCGATCCGCTCCTGATCGACGACGGCAAGGTGATGGTCCGTGTGGTCGAGGTGGACGGACCGCGCGTGATCACGCGCGTGGAGGTCCCGGGGCCCGTCTCCAACAACAAGGGCATCAACCTGCCCGGAGTGGCCGTCTCCGTGCCGGCACTCTCCGAGAAGGACAAGGACGATCTGCGCTGGGGCCTCCGGCTCGGCGTGGACGCGATCGCCCTCTCGTTCGTCCGCAACGCCACGGATGTGAACGACGTGCACGAGATCATGGCGGACGAGGGCCGGTTCGTGCCCGTGATCGCCAAGATCGAGAAGCCGCAGGCGGTGGACAACCTCCAGGAGATCGTGGACGCGTTCGACGGCATCATGGTTGCCCGCGGCGACCTCGGGGTGGAGCTCCCGCTCGAGCAGGTTCCGCTCGTCCAGAAGCGTGCGATCGACCTCGCCCGCCGGTTCGCGAAGCCCGTGATCGTGGCCACCCAGGTGCTGGAGTCCATGATCACCAACCCGCGCCCCACGCGTGCGGAGGCCTCCGACTGCGCGAACGCCATCCTCGATGGCGCGGACGCGGTGATGCTCTCCGGTGAGACCTCCGTGGGCGCCTGGCCGCTGGAGGCCGTGGGAACCATGGCCCGCATCATCGAGACCACCGAGGAG
>JAUNRP010000197.1 GCA_030544165.1 bacterium | reverse complement strand
CCGCGTGGACAAGGCCTCGGAGGTGGACCCCGCCTGGCTGGAGGGCGCCCGCACCGTGGGCCTCACGTCCGGTGCCTCCGTGCCGGAGATCCTGGTGCGGGACGTGGTCACCCGCCTCGGGGACTTCGGCTTCGGCGAGATCGAGGAGGTCCGCACCGCCACGGAGGACATCATGTTCTCCCTCCCCAAGAACCTGCGCGCGGACCTCAAGGCCGCCGGCCACCAGCCGGACCGCCCCCACAAGGCCCGCGAGGCCCGGAAGGCCTGATCCAGCGCTAGGGTTGCTCCTCGTGGCACCCACCCCTGTCCGCGCCCGCTGGGCGATCTCGGCGCAGTTCTTCACCAACGGCGTCCTCGGCGGCTCACTCCTGCCGCGCTTCCCCGAGATCAAGACCACCTACGGGTTGAACGATCTCACCTACGGCTTCGTGCTCATGGCCATGCCGCTGGGGGCCCTGTTCGCGATGACGGTGGCCGGCCCGCTGATCAGGAGGTTCGGCGCCCTCCGCGTGGCCGCCACCTTCACCGTCATCTACGCCGCACTCCTCGCGCTCGCGGGCGCCTCCCCCAACGTGGTGATGTTCGCCGGTGCGATGCTGCTGGCCGGGGTGTGCGACAACATCCTCGACTCCGGCCAGAACGTGCACGGCCTGGCCGTGGAGCGCTGGTCCGGGAAGTCCATCATCAACTCCATGCACGCCGCCTGGAGCCTGGGCGCCACGCTCGGCGGACTGATCGGCGCCACCTGCGCCAGCATGGGGATCTCGGTGGGCTGGCAGATGGCCGTCAGCGCCCTCGTCTGGTCCGCCGTGGCCGTGGGCGCCGCGCTCGCCGGTGCGGTCCCGGAGCGGTTCGTCCGTTCCGCAGTTCCCTCTGCCGACGACGGCTCCCCCCTCCCGTCTCCGTCTCGCCGCTTCCCGTGGAAGCTCTTCATCCCGCTCGCCATCCTCGCAATCGCCGGCACACTCGTGGAGGAGATCGCCAACAACTGGGTCACCCTGTTCCTCCACCGCGAGCAGGGGGCCGCCATCGGCCTCGCGGGGATCGGGTTCGCCATCACGCTCGGTGCCCAGTTCGTGGGCCGCCTGGTGGGGGACCCCATGACGGACCGGTTCGGCCGCGCCACCGTGGCCCGCTGGGGCGGGCTCCTCATCGCGGGCGGCGGCGTCCTGGCCATCGCCTCCCCGTGGGTGGCCCTCTCCATGATCGGGTTCGCGCTCGCCGGATTCGGCACCGCCACCCTGGTGCCCGCCGCGTTCGCCGCTGCCGATTCCCTCCCGGGCGTGGCCCACGGAACCGGTGTGGCGATGGTGGGCTGGTGGATGCGCCTCGGCTTCATGCTGACCTCACCTGTGGTGGGGGCCCTCGCGGAGGGGATCGGGCTCCGCCTCGCCCTCCTGGTGATGGTGGGCGGGGGAGTGGCGGCCGCCGCGATGGCCGGGAAGGGACGGCGGAGCTAGGGCGGAGGCCGCAAGCCACGGCTACCCGGCCAACTCGGAGGCCGTGAACAGCTTCACCTGCCCCTTCTCCCCGGGAATCTCCGTGAGCGCCGGCGCCTCGAGAGGCTCGAACTGCCGCGCGGTCACGAGCAGCCGGGACTCGATGGAGGCCACCGCCTTGTTGTACGCCGCCACGGTGCTGGTGATGGAACCCCCCAGCGCCGTCACGTGCCCGGCCACCACGCCGAGCCGCTCGTAGAGGGTGCGTCCGATGGTGAGGAGCTCCTCCGCCTGCTCGGAGAGTTCCTCACGCACCCACACGCCCGCCACCGCCCGGAGGAGGGCCAGCAGGGAGGTGGGGGTTGCCGGAACCACTCCGCGCCGCATCGCGTACTCGAGCAGCGCCGGGTCCGCCTCCAGCGCGGCCGGGAGCAGCGATTCCGCCGGAAGGAACATCACGGTCACGTCCGCGCCGGAGGTCCCGTGGTAGTTCCGCTTCACCAGGGCATCGATGTGTGCGCGCAGCGCCTTCGCGTGCTCCTTACGGTGTGCCGCAATCTGCTTCACGGCCGCACCATCCGAGGGCGCGATCGCCTCGGCGGCCAGGTGGGCATCGAGTGGCACCTTGGCGTCGATGGGGATGCTCCTGCCGCCCGGGAGCCGGACCAGCGCGTCTGGGCGGGCGCCGTCGCCGAGCGTGACCTGTTCGGAGAAGTCCACGTGACGGACCATCCCCGCGGCCTCGAGGACGCGGCGCAACTGGACCTCGCCCCACGTACCCCGTGCGGAGGTGGAGCGGAGGGCGGAGGTGAGTCCCGCCGTCGCCTCGCGGAGTTCGGCGGCGCCGCTGGCGGACTGCTCGAGTTGCTGGCGGATGGAGCCGTACTGGGAGGCGCGTTCGCGCTCCAGGGCGGCCACCTGCGCACCGAAGCGGTCCAGGGAGGTGCGGACGGGGGCCAGGGCGAGCAGCACGTCGTCGGTCTCCTCCTGCTGTTCGCGCAGGTCAGCGAGGGAGGTGGTGAGCAGTTCGGCGCGGGCCTCGGCCGCGGAGACGCGCGCCGCGGCATCTCCCTCGCGGCGCACCGAGCGGACGGTGGCGGCGAGGAATCCGAGCGCGGCGCCGATCCCAAGGGCCAGGGCAACGAGTGTGAGCACGATCCAGGTGTCCATGCCTCCCACGCTCTCAGGGACCACTGACACGAACGAGGTTCAGCCCACCCAGAGCCAGATCGCCATGAAGATTCCGGCCGCAGCCACCACGGGGCGCAGCACACGTTCAGGGATGAGGCGTTGGACGATGGGGCCGAGCGAGCCGCCGATCAGGCACCCCACGCCCATGGCCGCCGCCGCCCACCAGTTCACCACCCCGGAGATGATGAACACGGCCGATGCGAGGATGTTCGCCACCCCCAGCAGGAGTGACTTGAGCACCATGGCCCGTTGGAAGGGGATCGCGGTGAGGATGGAGGTGGTGGCGAGCACCATCACGCCCGCCCCGGCGCCGAAGAACCCGCAGTACATGGCCACGAAGAACAGGGTCACCAGGTAGCTGCGCCAGTACTCGTTCTCACCGCGCAGCCGTGTGAGGCGGGGGCTGGCCAGCAGCATCAGGGAGCCGAAGATGATCAGCCACGGCACCACCACGGCGAACACATCGTCACCGCCGAGCAGGAGCAGCGTGCCGCCGATCCCGCCGCCCACGAGGGCGATGCCCACCTGCCACAGGGTCCGGCGGGGCCGGTCCGCGAACGCGAGCCGGGACGCGCGGGCCGTGGCACCCACCCCCACGCCCACGAGCGCCACCGTGTTCGTGGCGTTGGCCACCACGGGTGGGAGGCCCGCCGCGAGGAGCGCCGGGTAGGAGACGATCGAGGCCAGGCCCGTCAGGTAGCCCACCAGCCCCGTCCCCACGCCCGCGAGCAGCAGCAGCGCGAAGGTCAGGGGTTCCACGCCCACAGGCTAGCCGCGCTGCCAGCCGCGTGTGGCTCCCGTCCGCCGCCGGTCCCCTCTCTCCCCCGACGACGTGCACTCGCCTTCCCGGAGCGCGTCCCCTGGGCCGCCGGTCAGGACCCGTCACGGCCCGGGGCGCGCGGCGGGCGTCTAGGAGTTGCGGGCCGCGATGCTCGTGGAGAGGGCCGTTGCGAACGCCGTCCACGCTGCGTACGGCGCCATCACGATTCCGGCGCTGCGCCGTGCGCGCCACACCCTGCGGGTGAGGCTGGCGGAGCTCACGGCGAGCGCCGCTGCCCCCACCGCCGCCAGCGGCGGGTTCTTGGACTGGAAGAAGAGGTAGCTCCACCCGGCGTTGAGCGCCAGGTTCACGCCGAGGCCGCGCTTGAGGTGCTCCGCCTCCTCATCATCGCCCTCCTCGCGGAGCGTGCTCAGGGCGCTCGCGCTCGAGTGGGCGATCGCCCCGTACAGCGCCGTCCACGCCACGGGGAATGCCCAGCGGGGCGGCTGCCAGTCCGGGGTGTCGAGGAACCGGTACCAGAACGAATCGGGGTCGGTCGCGAGCGATCCGAGCCCGGCGGTGGCGCCGGTGGCGAGCGCGGTTCCGGCGAGTGTGCGTGCGTAGGAAGCCATGGATTTATCCTGACACGGCGTCGGGAAACCCGCGCTCCGAGCCAGCTACCCCTTCAGGTATCGAGCCACC
>JAUNRP010000196.1 GCA_030544165.1 bacterium | reverse complement strand
CCCACGCTCGCGCCCACATTCACGTAGGCGAGTCCGCCGCGCACGTGGCCGAGGAGGGCGAGGGCGAAGTCGAAGAGGCGTTCGGCGATTCCGGCGTGGTTCGCGATCGCACCGAGCAGCACGAAGAGGGGGACGGCGAGCAGGGGCCAACTGTCGATCCCGTTGAGGGCGGCGCGCAGGCCGAGTTCCAGGGAGCGGCCGCTTAGGAAGAGGTAGGCCACCGAGGGCCCGAGGATCGCGAACGCGATCGGCACCCGCATGAGCAGAAGGCCGACAATCGCAACGGCCAACAGGATCATGGCGACGTTCATGGACGGGCCTCCCCGATCTCGCCAGTACCCCCGGCGGAACCGGACGGGTCGGACTCAACGGAGGGCCCGCCGTCGACCCGGGAAGAACGGGGGATCTCGGGACCAACGGAAGTTCCGCCGTCGACGGGGGAAGTAGGCGAGATCTTGGGGCCAGCGGAAGTTCCGCCGTCGACCCGGCCGTCCTCGCCGATCTCGCCGATGACGGGCTCGAGGTCTGCGGCCACGGGTTCCTCGGCGGTGCGACCTGCGGCGGCGAGGTAGAGCGCGCAGACGGCGAGGAGGAACAGGCCGATCACGGGGCCGGCGTAGACGAGCGCGAGGGGGATGCGGGCGGCTGGGGACGTGCCGAGTGCCGGGGTGGTGAGGAGCGCGTAGCCGGCGGCCACGAGGCCGAGGGCGATGAGGCCGATGAGGGCGTCGGTGATGCGGCTCATGATGGCTTCGGCGCGGGGGCTGAGCCACTGGTCGATGACGTCGAGTTTGAGGTGCAGACCGCGGCGGAGCAGGTAGGCCATGGGCACGTACGTCATCCAGATCATGGCGTACTTGGCGATCTCGCCGCTCCAGGCGAACGAGGTGCCGGAGGTGACCCGCTGGATGACCTGCATGGAGACCAGCACGAGGATGATGAGGATGGCGAGGGAGCCGATGGTCTTCTCTGCGGCGTCGAGCACGCGGAAGATGGCTCGGGGGAGGGGTCTGGCCGTGGGTGGTGCTGGGTGCGCTGTCATGGTGTCCGTTCTGGAGGTTCCCAGTTCATGCGGTGCGGGGGGATGGAGCGTGCCATCCCCCCGCACGTGCGGGCTTCGCCTACGGCCTGGGCCGGGGGCCTAGGAGGCCTGGTCGCGGATCGCCTGATAGAGCTCGAGGGTGTCGCCTTCGAGTTCGTTGGTGAAGAACTCCTCGGCGCTCTCACGGAACGAGGCGAGATCGGGCTCGATGACCTCCATGGTGCCCTCGGCACGCCACTGCTCCACGGTCTCCGTCTCGGACTGCTCGATGCACTCGCGGTTCTGGTCACGCACGTCCTCGAACACGGTCTGCAGGGTCTCCTGCTGATCGGCGCTGAGCGAGGACCAACGATCCTCGTTCATCACGATCATGTGGATACCCACCATGTGACCGGTGAGGCTCAGGTGGCTCTGCACCTCGGGCAGGTTCATGGTGGCGATGTTCGGGATCGGGTTCTCCTGGCCGTCCACCACGCCCTGCTGGAGCGAGATGTAGAGCTCCTCGAACGCCACGGCGACCGGGGATGCGCCGAGCGCCTCGGCGTTCTGCAGGTACTGCGGGGTGTTCGGGAAGCGCATGCGGAGGCCCTGGAAGTCCTCCGGCGTGTTCAGCGGAACGTTGGCGGTGAAGTGGCGCATGCCGAAGTACCAGGGCGTGAGCACGCGGGCTCCGGTGGCGTCCAGGATGTTGGCCTTGAGCTCCTCGCCCACCTCGGTGTCATAGAAACCGAAGAGGTGGTCTGGGCCGTCGAATGCGTAGGCGGCATCAAGGATTCCGACCGGCGCGTAGGTGGAGGACATTTCTGACGGGCCCTGAATATCGATATCAATATCGCCGCTCACAACGAGGGCAAATCTGTCCGCGTGACCGCCCAGTGAGCTGTCCGGGAAGATCTCGATCTCGAGGCCCACGTTCGCCTCGGCCACCTGCTCCTGCACGAGGACCGCTCCGCACGTGTGGTGCGGGTGGTTCGTTGCGTAGCTGTGGGCGAGGGAGAGGGTGACGGCCTCTCCCTCGGGGGCATCGGTTTCTTCGCTGGGGGTGGTGGGATCGGTGGTGCCGCCGCCGGGTGCTTCGGTGGTTCCTCCGGTAGCTCCTCCCGTGGGTGCCGGGTCCGGCGAGCCATTGGAACATGCTGCGAGTGCGAGTGTGGCGACCGCGACGATCGCGGCCCCCCGTGTGGTTGATGACCTTCTCATAGAAACCCCTTCGTTTCGTGTGGTGGGGTGACCCTAATTGAAGATTTAACTGCGCCGCAATGGTTTCTTGCGCCGTGATCTGATTGCGATCTGGCCAATTCTGATGCGCGATTAACTGTTTGGTTAATGCCTACAAGGATGGATTAACTATCTTGTACATAGCCTCACACGGGTGCGGGAGGTGCCGGTGAGGCGGGGTGTAGAGGCTGGCGCCGCGGAGCCACCGGGCCGCCGCCGCACCCGAGTCTCGAGCGCACAGCACCCGCCGCCGTCGGGTGCACCGCCGCACCCGGGCCTCGTGCGCACGGCACCCGCCGCCGCCGGGCCGGGGTTCACCACGTTCCGCGCTCCCGTCCGCGCTATGCCAGCCCGCCCACGTGCCCGGGGGTGTGTGGTGGCATCTCGCCGCCAGGACGCGCGAGCGCAGCATGTCCGGTGGAACTGGGCACCATGCCACCTCGCCCTGGACCCACTGGCAAACGGCCGACCTGTCCAAATTGACTCCCTCAAATTTCCGGACCGTTGGAATTGCAACGGAATCTCAACGAGTCGAGATTTTGAGGGCGTCATTTTGGACAGGTGAGGGGTGTAGAGCCCTCCGCCGCGGAGCCACCGGGCCGCCGCCGCAGTTGAGACTCGAACACACAGCGCGCGCCGCTGTAGGGCAACGCCCCCGGTCCACGGGACGAGGTCCCGAAAATCGATTGAGTGGTGTTTCCATCGAGTGGGAGGGTCCTTGGGCTGAAAACATGTCGCAGTCGATGGAGGAATGGCTCAGTCGATTTCTTGGCCCGGTGGGGGCGCCGCGCGGAGGCTGCCCGGTGGCGGCGCAGGGCGAAATTCTGGCGCACCCTCACGAAAATCTGGCGCACCCTCAGCGAGAAGGGGGGAGCTACGCCGTGATCGCCTGCGGGCGCCTCCGGCGCCCGCCACCACCAAGCCTCGAACGCACAGCCCCCACGGCAGCCCCCACACCAGACCCAACCGCGGCCCGCGCCGCGTCCGCCACCTGGCCCCACTGGGAGCGATCAGCCCGCGGGTTCGGCAGCGCGTACTTGAACACCTTCCCCCACGCGGACGCCACCTGGCGGGGCAGCGACCCCGTCACGTACCGCAGCCGGTACTCGTCCATCAGCGCCCGGATCTTCGGCGCGATCTGCGCGTACCGATTCGACGGCAGATCCGGGAACAAGTGATGCTCGATCTGGTGGGAGAGGTTCCCCGTCATGATGTGCATCGCCTTGGATCCGGTGATGTTCGCGGAGCCCAGCATCTGCCGCAGGTACCACTCCCCGCGGGTCTCGCCCTCGATCGAATCCACCTCGAACGTCTCCACGCCCTCCGGGAAGTGGCCGCAGATGATGATCGAGTGCGTCCAGATGTTGCGCAGCAGGTTCGCCGTCATGTTCGCCAGCAGCGTGGACTTCCATGATGGCCCCGAGATCACCGGGTGCACCACATAGTCCTTGGAGAGCTGCTTCGCCGACTTCTTCAGCACATCCCGCAGCTCGCGCTTGAACTCCTCCGGGTCCTTGTCCCCGGCGAAATACTCCGCCGTCCGCAGGTCATACGCCGCGATCCCGTACTCGAAGAAGCACGCGTTCAGCGCGTTCACCGCCGGCTGGAAGACGTGCGCGAGCTTCCACTCCTGGTCCGGATCCACGCGCAGGATGTGGTAGCCCAGATCGTCGTCCATCCCGATCACGTTGGTGTACGTGTGGTGCCCCACGTTGTGCGACTTCTTCCACTGCTCCGCCGGAGACGCAAAATCCCATTCCCACGTGGTGGAGTGGATCTTCGGATCGCGCATCCAGTCCCACTGCCCGTGCAGGATGTTGTGCCCGATCTCGGTGTTCT
>JAUNRP010000195.1 GCA_030544165.1 bacterium | reverse complement strand
AATCATTAATATCTGGAATAGATAGCCGATGCCGAGGGCGCGATGTTCCAGGTGATCGCGGACCCTGTGGAGTAGTTGTTGGGCGGACCGGTTCGGCTCGGTCAGCCCGCGCGGCCGGCTCGGTGAGGGGACCGGCGAGTCCGGGTTGCGGGACGCCATGTGGTGGTGAGGCTGACGTGGCGCAGATTGAGAATCTGGCGCACCCTCACGAAAATCTGACGCACCCTCAGCGGTAGAGGGGGAGGGCGTTTCCTAGCCAGAACGCCCCCACCACCAGGCCCACGGTTCCGGCAATCACGGCCCAGTCGAGCGCGCCGATCCGCAGGTAGGCCAGGCGGATCTGCCGCCCGCGCCCGTCCTTCACCGCGTACGTGAAGCCGCGCGTCTCGAGTGCCTCCACCGTGGTGCGCACATTCTTGGCGGTGTTCAGGAAGATCGGGTAGAAGCTCAGGATCGCCATGCGCGCCCAGTGGACCACGCTCCGCCAGCCGAGGAACCCCCGCTTCTCCGGCCCGGCCATCCGCAGGCGGTAGCCATCGAACACGGTGTTGAACTCCTCCACCATGATCGGCAGCATCCGGTACCCGTAGCTCACCCCGAACGCGAGCAGTTCCGGAGCGCGGAACGCCAGCAGGGCATCGGAGAGCTTCTCCGGATCCAGCGAGACGAACGCCGCCATCGAGGCCATCGAGATGGTTCCTAGCTTCAGGTTCACCACGCCGAGCGCGATCAGGGTGTCCATGTTCCCCCCGAAGAACAGGGAGGCGATGAGGATGTAGACGATGTCGAACCCGATCCCGATGATGAACAACCCCAGCACCAGCGGCCCCACGCGCGCCGCCACCACGGACGCCACCGCCATCGCGAACAACACCAGCAACACGGTCACGTTGTGCGTGAACCACGGCACGAACGCGAGGATCAGGTACCAGACGATCACCGCCCGTGGGTCCATCCGCGTGAACATCCCCCCGCGCGTGGCGTAGGCGGTCCGGATGAGCTCCAGCTTGATCCACTCCACGCTCAGCACGTCGCGCTGTTTCCTACTCATACGCCCTCCCCCACGACGACGGAGCTCACCAGTTCCTCCACGCTCAGTGGCACGGGGTCCAGTCCCAGGAGGGTGCCCAGCACCACCACCTGGGGCGGGACGAGACGGGCCCGCTCCATGAGATCGGGCCGGCCGAACAGCTCCCGAGGGCCGAGATCCGCGGCCACCCGCCCGCCCTCCAGCACGATCACACGGGTGGCCCAGTCGGCCACCAGGTGCATATCGTGCGTTGCCAACACCGTGCACTCGATCGTGTCAGAGAGGTCTGCGAGCATCGCAGTGACGTCCTCGCGGCTGGCCACATCGAGGGAGGAGGTGGGCTCATCGAGGAGGAGGATGCGCGGGCGCATGGCGAGCCCGATCGCAAGCGTGGCGCGGCGTTGCTGGCCACCGGAGAGGGCGCGGCCATCGCGCTCCGCGAGCGGGGCGAGCTTCACGCGCTGCAGCACGGTCTCCACAAGCTCCTCCCACCCGGGCACCCGCCGCCCGGAGGGGAACAGCGCCACGTCCGAGCGCACGGAGTCCTTGAGGAACATCTGCTGCGGGTGCTGGTAGAGGTAGGAGGCGATCTCCGCGAGCTTCCCGGCGGAGCGGGAGCGGGTGTTCACGCCGTCGATCTCCACCTGGCCACTCCGCGGCACCATGATTCCCGCGAGGAGCTTGAGGAGGGTGGTCTTGCCGGAGCCGTTGCCGCCCACCAGCGCCACCCTCTCCCCGGCATGCAGGGTGAGGTCCACGCCGTGGAGCACATCGTGGAGGTCACCGGCCACCGTGCGGTAGCCGTGGTTCACGGTGGAGGAGCGCGCCACCACCCGTGCCTCTCCGCCGACGACGGAGCTCGCCACTCCCCGCTCCTCACCTCCGCGCGGGGAGGCTGATCCGGCGGGGGTCTCGCGCGTCGTCGCCGGGGAGAAGGCGCCGTTGGGACGGACCACTACATCGCGTTCCCGGAGCGAGTGCAGGGCCGAGATCACGTCTCTGGGCGCGTGCGGCACCCCGAGTGCGCGGCACGCCTGGACCACCTGAGGCGCTGGGATTCCGTGCGCCTCCAGCTCCTCGGCACGGTTGACGGCCTCGTCCACGGGCAGGTGCCACACGGGTGCACCCTCGGCCATGAGCACCACGGACCTGGCGTACTCGGCGATGAACTCGGCGTGGTGCTCGATCGTGATCACGGTGATGCCGTGCTGCTCGTTGAGCACCTGGAGCTGGCGGTAGATCTGGTGGGCGCGGGCGGGATCGAGCTCGGCCACGGGCTCGTCCACCACCAGGATCTGGGGGCGCAGCGCGAGCACGGCAGCGAGGGCCGTGGCGTGCGCCTGGCCGCCGGAGAGCTGCCAGGTGAAGCGCTGCGCGAGGTCCGAGATCCCGAGCGTTCCGAGGACCTCGGCGGTGCGGTGGGCATGATCGGCGTGGCCGAAGTTGATGGGGCCGAACGAGATCTCGTCACGCACCGTGGGGCGCACGAGCTGGTTCTGGAAGTCCTGGTAGACGTAGCCCACCTTGGAGGAGAGGGAGGCCACGTCCGAGGTGAACGTGTCCACGCCGTCCACGTGGACCGAGCCGGCGAAATCGCCGTTCCAGTAGTGCGGGACCAATCCGTTGAAGGTCTTGCAGAGCGTGGTCTTGCCGGAGCCGTTGCCCCCCACCACGGCCACGAAGTCCCCCCGTTCGATGCGGAGGTTCACGTTGCGCAGCGAGTCGACCTCAGCTCCCGGGTAGCGGAAGCTGAGGTCCCTCGCCTCGATGATCGGATCGGTCACGTGGTTCTCGTCTGACTATTCGCCGGTGCGGGTGGCGGCGAGCTCCTCGCGGCGGGCGGCCTCGGCCACCCGGGCGGCCTCCTCGCCCTCCGCGGCGCTCACGCCCTTCGAATCGCGGGTGCCCATCTTGTAGGTCACGAACGCGAGGCCCAGGACCACCACGATCGCGCCCACGGAGACCCACAGGAAGTTCCCGCCGAACTGATCGAGGAAATCGGGCTCCCACTCGCCCACGTTGAGGTCCCACGCCTCGATGAAGGCGAAGAAGAAGGAAGCGATGGAGATGAGCACGGCCACGAGCACGAACCAGCCGGCCTGCGGGGCGCGGCCGGGGATCGGCTCGCCGGGGACGCGGGGGCGCATGCCGAGCAGCGGCTCGATCTTGCCGTGCAGGGCGGGGATCAGCCACATGGCGGGGATCGCGCCGAACAGGATTCCGGACATCACGATGTCCACGCCGAAGCCGAGGGTCTCGAGGAACAGGATCGATTCGGGCAGGCCCTCCACGTACTCCGGATCCTCGAGTGCGAGCCACACCTTGGCGAGGTCCACCACGGCGGAGAGGAACTTGTCGATCACCACCACCAGGATCGCGCCGATCCAGATCTGGATGCGGCTGCGCGGGTTGCGGATGAGCGAGCCGGCGATGAACAGGGCGAGGAACATCTGCAGGAAGCCCTCCACCTCGGCCAGGCCGGAGAAGTCTCCCATCAGGAGGTCCACGAACACGATCTCACCGAGCGGGGCGCCGAGCGCGGCCCAGAACGGGGAGAAAAGGGCCACCATGGTGAGCGGCACGAACACGAAGTAGGACACCGATATGTCGACCGGACCGATCGTGATGTCCGGGATGATCTCGAGGATGATGTTCGCGAGGCCGAACAGGGCCATCGAGAGCACGAACACCATGAGCTTCTGCGGCGTGGTCAGATCGCGCTGGATGCCGCCGCCGGTGCGGAGCTGGCCGGTGCGGCCGGTCTGGCCCGCCTCGCCGGTCTGGCCGCCGCGAGCGCCCTCGTCCTGGCCGCCTGCGGCAACGGCGACAACGGCGACGGCAACGGCGCCGCCGACGGCACCGGCACCACCGGGGACACCGCCGCCGGCGCCCCGGTCATCAACGACGGCACCCTCGTGGTCGCGATGAGCGGTGAGTACCAGCCGTTCAGCTATTTCGAGGGCAACACCCTCACCGGCTTCGACTACGACATCGGCGCCGCCGTCGCCGAGGAGATGGGTCTGGAGATCCAGGGCGAAACCGCGCCGTTCTCCTCCCTCATCGGCGGCGTGCAGGCCAACCGCTACGACGTGATCATCGGCTCGATGACCCCGAC
>JAUNRP010000194.1 GCA_030544165.1 bacterium | reverse complement strand
TGGTCTGCACACACCGCCGCGGCCCCCACCTCCGAACGCACCTGCCCGGAGGAACTCTGGGCCCTCCGCCAACCCGCAATCGAACTGGCGCAGGAGTGGCACGAGCGCTCCCTCTCCGAGCCCGTGCCTGCCACGGCCCAGCTCCTCGCGCGGATCCTCCAGGACTCGGCGGGCCTGGACTTCACCCTCCGGTTCGTGGATGACGTGATCCGGCCACGGGACACCGAGGTGGCCGCCCGTGCCCTCACCAAGCTCGCCGCACGGCCCCTCCCCTTCCTCCCGCGCCCTCTGGCCGCGGCCCTCAAGGCGGCCGGAATCGCCGCGCGCCCGGCCCCCGGCCCCACGATCGCCGCCACGCGCCGCGCCTTCCGCGAGACCGTGGGAGACCTGGTGGTGGACGCCACCCCGAACTCGCTCACAAGGGCGCTCCGCCGACTCCGCACGAGCGGCGATCATCTCAACATCAACCTCCTCGGGGAGGCCGTACTCGGGGACGGAGAGGCCGCCGCCCGCCTCGAGGCCAACGAGCGCCTCCTCGAGCGCGAGGACGTGGACTACCTCTCCCTGAAGGTCTCCGCCGTGATCGGCCCCCACAATCCGTGGGACTTCGAGGGCGCGATCGAGCGCGCCGTGACCACCCTCCACCCCTTCTTCCAGAAGGCGGCGGCCTCCGGCACTTTCATCAACCTGGACATGGAGGCGTACCACGATCTCGATATGACGCTCGAGGTCTTCACCCGCCTCCTCGACCACCCTGACCTGCTCGGATACCGTGCCGGGATCGTGCTCCAGGCCTACCTCCCGGACGCCCTCGGCGCGATGCAGCGCCTGCAGTCCTGGTCTGCCAACCGTCGCGCCCGCGGCGGCGCCCCCATCAAGGTCCGCCTGGTCAAGGGCGCGAACCTCGCCATGGAGCGCGTGGATGCCGAGGTCCGCGGCTGGCCGCTCGTCACCTGGCCCAGTAAGCAGGCCACGGACACCCACTACAAGCACGTCCTCTCCTGGGCCATGACGCCGGAGCGCCTCGAGAACGTGAACCTCGGCGTGGCGGGCCACAACATCTTCGACATCGCGCTCGCCCACACCCTCGCCGAGTCCCGCGGCATCACCCGCGATCACCTCGAGTTCGAACTCCTCGCCGGCATGGCCACCGGGCTCGCCACCGCCATGCGCGAGACCCTCGGCCCGCTGCGCCTCTACGTCCCCGTGGTCCACCCCCGCGAGTTCGACGTGGCCATCGCCTACCTCGTCCGCCGCCTCGAGGAGAACGCGGCGCCCGAGAACTTCATGTCCGGAATCTTCGACCTGCACGCCACCTCCATCTGGGCCCGCGAGGTGGACCGCTTCAGTTCCGCCCTCGCCGTCGTGCCCCCCGACGACGACGCCCCCCTCCCAGCCCGCACCCAGGACCGCGGGGGTCAGGTTCCGTCAGCGGAGGCCGCCGTGGGTGAGGATGGGGCAGCCGGGGCCGCCTTCCGCAACGCGCCCGATACGGACCCCGCGCTCCCCGCCAACCGCGAGTGGGCGCGTGCGATCGCGGCCCGGATCCCGGGCTCGGAACTCGGGCTGGACCGAACGGGAGCGGCACGGCTCGAGGTGAGCTCCGACGTCGACGGGCTGGTGGAGAAACTACGGGACGCGGGGGGCGAGTGGGCGGCGCGGCCGGCGCACGAGCGGGCGGCGATCCTGAACCGGGTGGCGGATGCGTTCGAGGCGAACCGGGCGGCGCTGATCGAGGTGGCGGCGGCGGAGACGGGGAAGGGGATCGACCAGTCGGATCCGGAGGTTTCCGAGGCCATCGACTTCGCCCGCTATTACGCGGAGCGGTGCCTCGAGTTGGAAGCGCTGGACGGTGCGGAGTTCACGCCGGTGGCGCTCACCGTGGTGACGCCGCCGTGGAATTTTCCGCTCGCGATTCCGGCGGGAGGGGTGTTGGCGGCGCTGGCGGCGGGATCAGCGGTGGCGCTCAAGCCCGCTCCCCCGGCCCGGCGGTGCGGGGCGGTGCTGGCTGAGCTCATGTGGGAGGCGGGGGTGCCGCGTTCGGTGCTGGCTCTGGCGGACCTCGAGGACGGGGAGGTGTCCCAGGCTCTCGTGACCCATCCGGGCGTGGAACGGGTGGTGTTGACGGGCTCCACGGAGACCGCGGCGCTGTTCCGTTCGTGGCGCACGGACCTGCCGCTGCTGGCGGAGACGTCCGGGAAGAATGCGATCATCGTGACGCCCTCGGCGGATCCGGATCTGGCCGTTCGCGATGTGGTGGTGAGTGCCTTTGGCCACGCGGGGCAGAAGTGTTCCGCGGCATCCCTGGTGATCCTGGTGGGTTCGGTGGCGAGGTCGCGGCGGTTCCGGGACCAGTTGGTGGACGCGGTGCGGTCCCTGAAGGTGGGCCCGCCGGAGGACCTCACTTCCGAGGTGGGTCCCGTGGTGATGCCGGATGATTCCAAGCTGTTGCGCGGGTTGACCGAGCTGGGTCCGGGGGAGCACTGGGTGATTGCGCCTCGTGCGCTCGATGAGGAGGGCCGGTATTGGCAGCCCGGCGTGCGCGCGGGGGTTGCGCTGGATTCGGAGTTCCACCTCACCGAGTACTTCGGGCCGGTGCTGGGGGTGATGGAGGCGGCCGATCTCGGGGAGGCGATCGAGCTGGCGAATCGCGTTGAGTTCGGCCTGACCTCCGGGCTGCACTCGCTGGATCCGGACGAGGTCTACTACTGGCTTGAGCGAATTCACGCCGGAAATCTGTATGTGAATCGCGGGATTACCGGCGCGATCGTGCAGCGGCAGCCGTTTGGCGGGTGGAAGCGCTCCGCGATCGGGCCCGGGACGAAGGCGGGTGGGCCCTCGTATCTGTTGGGATTCGGGCGCGTTTCGGCTGTGGATGGGGATGGTGCGGAGCGGCCCCGGGCGCCCAAGCTCTCTGCGGTGCCGAGTGTGGTCCGGCCGCTCCTGCGCGCCGCGAAGTCCCATGTGGGGAAGAAGGAGTGGCGCAGGTTGCGACGCTCCTCAGCCTCCGACGGCGCCCAGTGGGACGCGCGGTATGGAAGGGCTCTGGATCCCACGGGGCTTTCCGCCGAGATGAATCTGTTGCGGTATCGGCCCCTGCCCGTGACCGTGCGCGCGGGGGAGGGCGCCGCGCTCGCGGATGTGGTGCGGGTGGTGGCGGCTGGGCTGGTGGCGGGCTCGCTTCTGACGGTTTCCAGCGGGGTTGCGCTTCCGCGAACCGTGCAGGGGGCGCTCCGATCGGCCCGCGTGACGCTTCGTCACGAGTCCGATTCTGAGTGGCTCTCGTCTGCGGCTGCGTGGGCGGGTGCCTCGCCGCGGGACGGGCGGGTTCGCCTCGTTGGCCCTTCTGGCTCCCCCGACGGCGGCGCCTCCCTGGCCTCTGACCTTGCCGAGGCCGTGGCTGGCTACCCGGACATCGCGGTGTGGGCTGATCCGGTCACGGAGTCGGGGCGCGTGGAGATGCTGCCGTTCTTGCATGAGCAGGCGATCTCGGTGACCGCCCACCGATATGGGACGCCGCTGCAGTTGTTGGAGTTCTCGGAGTAGGGGGTGGTGGGGGTGTCCGCGCCCTGCCGCGCGCTCCGGGTAATCTCCCGGCTTCCGGCGTAGAGGGCCTGGTGCCGGGCCAGCCCACCCCTCTACGCCCTCGTACGTCTCGTGGCGTAGCGGTGGCCTGCCACCCAGCTCTACTCCCCTCACGGCTCCCGCCCACGTCGCCATTCCTTCTCACGCCTCCCCCGAGTAGGGGTTACCGGACCACCCACCCCTACACTCCCTCGCACTGCTCCAGGCGTAGCGGTGGCCTGCCACCCAGCTCTACTCCCCTCACGGCTCCCGCCCACGTGGCCACCAGTTCTCACAACTCCTTGGGCCAGGCCCAGCACCGCCGCCCCTGCCGGGCACCGCATCTTCGCCTGCGGCCAGGCGCGTGACGGCCACACGGGGCGGGCACCGTAGCTTCACCTGCGGCCCTGCGCCGTCACCTCACTCCAGCTCGCGGCCCGCCGCGTTGACTTCCTGCCCCTCCAAAACCCAGCTGCCTCGTCCCCCTGCACGCCTCCCCCAGCCTGGCCTCAGCCCCGGGCCGGTCTCGCTCCCCGGCATGCCTCCCCCGGCTCGGCCTCGTCCTTTCCGCCCGGTCTCGTCCCTCCGCCCGG
>JAUNRP010000193.1 GCA_030544165.1 bacterium | reverse complement strand
AGGGTGCGGCGCGGAGAGGTCGCATCCCCCACCTTGACCAAGGTGGCACCCCGGCCCGCGGAGGAGCCCTGCTTACCGGCCACGAGCTTGCCCGGGGAGGAATACCCGGCTTTGCGGGCCAGGCCATCCTGGCCGGCCTCCCGCGGGGAACGACGCGAGATCTCCCCCGCCACCATCGCCGTCAACGCGTCCACCCGCTTCGTCACATCTCCCAGAGCGCCCAACACGGCCAGGAGGCCCGGGTCCGACATGGTCCCCACCGCGGTCCCAGGATCACCCTCCACCTGTCCGAACGGGGGCAGCGCACACGACCAGGCCTCACCCAGAGCGGTGAACACCTCTCCCATGCCTTCCACGACTTACCCCCCTCACACGGGCCCCTCACCAGCGAGAACACCCGAAAACTTTGACTACCCCCAGTATCCCACCCCACCCCCAAGTGGAACAAGTGTTCGAGCCATCAAACACGTGTTCGTTACCAAATCGTTATACCCGGGGCGTGGCGGCGAGAACCCCACATCAGCAGAAACACCACGCGAGACCGGGCGCTCGCGTGCACAATATGGGGCGGCTCAGGCCAGCAGACCGTGCCGCCGAGCCGCGGCCACCGCACCCGTCCGCGAGTTCGCTCCGAGCTTGGCGTACACATGCACGAGGTGGGTCTTCACCGTGCTCTGCGAGACGAACAGTTCGCGAGCGATCTCTTTGTTCGCGAGCCCGAGTGCCACCAACCGGAGCACATCCAACTCCCGTTCCGAGAGGCCCGGAACTCCTACCGTCATCTGTTGTATGGCCCGGCCCTCCAGCTCCCGCGAGAGCACCAGCAAGCCAGACGCCGCATCCCGGATCCCCTGCAGGATCTCCTCCGGCTCGGCGTCCTTCAGAAGGTAGCCAGCCGCCCCGGCGAGGACCGCACGCGCGATGTCCGTGTCCGTATCGAACGTGGTGAGAATCAGCACCGCCGGGCCACCCCCGCGCCCACGCCGTATCGCCTCGGTGACTCCCACGCCGTCGAGACCCTCCCCCAGGCGCAGATCGCACAGCACCACGTCAGGAGCCAACGCCACAACCTGCTCGAGTGCCTCAGAACCGGAGGCGGCGGTGCCAACCACGGTCACGTCGTCGGCCCCCGAGATGAGCGCCACGAGACCGGAGCGCACCACCGGGTGGTCATCCACCACGAGGACCCGGATCACGAGCCTTCCCCCGCCACGCGTAGTGGCACGGACAGCGAGACCGCGGTGCCACCACCGGGTTCGGACTCCACCTCGAGCGTCCCGCCCAACAGGGCGAGCCGCTCTCGCAGCGCCGTGAGCCCGTACCCGCCCCCTCGGCTGCGTTCGCGCCGGTTGGCAGGATCAAAGCCCTTCCCGTCATCGACGACGTCGAGCCTCACCTCATCCCCCGACCTCACCAATTCGAGGGCCAGGCGGGTGGCGCCCGAGTGCTGCCGGACATTGGCGAGGGCGCCCTGGGCTCCGTGGAGCAGCGCGACCTCCGAGGTGGTGGCGAGCCGCGGAAGCTGGGGGTCGATCCGGACGCTGGCGGTGGCGCCGATCGCGTTCGCCGCCTCCTCCGTGAGCCGAGTGAGTGGCTCGGCGATGCCACCCGCCCCGGGATTCTCCGGGGCGAGGGCGTAGACCACGCGGCGCGCATCGGCAAGGTTCGTGGCGGCGGACTGCTCAATCTGGTGGAGGTACTCGTCCTTCCGCTCCTGCTCGGGTTCCCGAGTGGCAGCCCGCGCAAGGAGGACCACGGAGGAGAACCCCTGCGCAAGGGTGTCGTGGATGTCGTGGGCGAGCCGGGCCCTCTCCTCGAGCACACCTGCCTCTCGCTGAAGGCGGGCCGTCTCGTGCTGGGCACCCACCAGTTCGCGCAGTAGCCGCTGGTTCTCCTGCATCTCCCGCTCCAGCATGATCACGCCTCGAGCAATCCCGATCGCCACCAGCGCGCCGGTCACGGGGCCGAGCACGGTGCCGATCGAATGTCCATCGGCGAGCACCAGCACCGTCACGCTCATCGCTACCGTCACAGCGGCGAGCAGCAGCGCCACGAGGAGTGGGAGGGTGGCCGCGGCCACCATCCAGAGCGGGAAAGCCACCCAGAGGAACTCGGGAGCGAGCCACATCAGCACCAGGAGGAGGGCGAACATCAGCCCCACCCAGGCCGCCACGAGCGCCGGAGCGAGCCTCCGGTGCCACACCATCCCGCACACGAAAACGGCCATGAGGACCACTGCGAGGCTGATGAGGGACCAGCCTGCCCCACGGGCCGCCGCGAGGCCGGTGGCGATGAGCAGGAGACCGCCGAACAATACGGACTGCCCCACGCGAAGCCACCAGGAGGCGCTCCCGGCCCGCGCGTGGGGTGTGGAGTCCGGCGTACTCACGCCATCCCCAGGGGCCCTCACGCCGATCCCTGCGCTCTCACGCCCCCACAGTAGCCGGGGCGGCCTGGGTGTATGCGCCATTCCCCTCCGCTTCCGCGGCCCGCACGGACTTCCGGAGTTGGAGGAAGTAGTAGAGCAGGGTTCCCGCGATGATCATGTGCCCGAGGCCATGAAATCCGGAGAGCATCGGGGACTCGGCGAACTCGATTCCGAGCACCTGAAGTGTCCCCTTGAGGACCATCATTCCCCAGGTCAGGCCGAGGCCGGCGTTGTACAGCCAGACCACACGGCCCGCCGCCCGATCCGTGAGGGGAAAGAGGCGTTGCAGCGCCAGCATCCCCATGAACACGAGCATCCCGAGCGCCAACGCGTGGGTGTGCGCCGTGGCGAGCTGGGTGTGCCCCTCGAAGCCGGAGAGCTTGGTGAACTCGCGCCAGTAGACGCCCGAGACGAGGCCGATCCCGGCCCACGTGCCGGCGGAATAGAAGAATCGCATCAACATGCCTCCAGCCTGCCGCTCCGGGGTGGACGAGTCCTCCCCCAAGCATCGTCCGTTCGGTCGATTGCCCGGTCCCAGCCCGTGTTCTCTCCCGCCTAGAATGGCCCTCGTGACCGCCGACGCCGCCCCCCGCCCTGACACCCTCGCCCCACCTCCCGCTCGGGAAGGGGCCCGTCCGGAGCACCTGGTGGACAAGCTGACCTGGCGGCTCGCCATCGCGAACCTGGTGGCACAGATCGGGATCATCGTCACCGGGGGCGCCGTGCGCCTCACCGGCTCCGGACTCGGGTGCTCGGAATGGCCCCTGTGTGAGCCCGGTCAGTTCACCCCCGTGTTCCACGAGGCCACCTCGTACCACCCGTTCATCGAGTTCGGGAACCGCACCCTCACCGGCGTCCTGGTGGTGATCGCGGGTGCCCTGCTGCTCGCGCTCTACCTCCGCGAGCCGGTCCGATCACGCCCGAAGGTCTTCCGCTACCTCGCGTGGGCAGTGGTGGCGGGCATCGCGATCCAGGCCCTCGTGGGCGGGTTCTCGGTGTGGTGGGACCTCCACCCCGCGATCGTGGGCGGCCACATGTACATCTCGCTCGGGCTCGTGGCCACCTCCGCGTACCTCGTGGCCCGGCTCCGCCAGGAGGATGGCCCAGCGGCCGCCCCCACCCAGCCGCTCCGCACCCTCGTGTGGGCCACCGTCGCGGTGGCCGCCGTCCTCTCGGTCCTCGGTGTGATCACCACAGGGACCGGACCCCACTCGGGTGACGAGAACGCCCCCTACCGCTTCGCCCTCGATCCGGTGGCGATTACCCGCGCCCACTCCCTCAGCGTGTGGGTGTTCGTGGCGCTCCTGCTCGCCTGCATCTTCTTCACGCTGCGCTCCACGGTCACCTGGAAGGTCTGGCTCCCCACGCTTACTGTGACCCTCCTCCAAGGGGTGGTGGGCTACGTGCAGTACTTCAACGGGCTGCCCATCCTGCTGGTGGGCATCCACATGCTGCTCGCCGCCCTCTTTGTGGCGGCGCTCACCTTCTCGGTGACGGCGCTCCACCCACGCGTGCTCCCGAGTACCCGATCGGGCGCCCATGCCCAGGGTGACTCCGCCGCCGAGCCAGCGCCGCTCCCCCGCCCCTAACCAGGAGCCTCAGCGCGTCTGCGCCTCCGAGCGGAACCAGAGCGCATCGGTCGAGCGCACCGAGGCCCACCCATCGGCCCGCGCAGCCGCCGCCGCCAACACACCCATACATCCGGACGGCGAGTGCATCCGGCCGTCCAACACCGCGGCCACGGCCTCATCGAGTGGAACCCATGCGAGCTCCATCTCGGC
>JAUNRP010000192.1 GCA_030544165.1 bacterium | reverse complement strand
CCAGCCTCAACAACCCGCGAACTTGTGACGAAATTGTCGCGAAACGGTGGTGATTGGCGTCACGATCGGCGGATTTACCGTTAGCCTGCAAGAAGCCACCACCCCTCGGTGGTCCCCGTCGTTCGAGACACTGCAGGGAGATGCCGCATGTCAACACCTGAAAACCAACCGGCCGCCGTGGTCGAACCCGATGAGCACGAGGTGACCGGTACCGGCACCGTGTTCAACCGGCGCATCATCGGCATTCTGCTGGGAATTGTCCTGGCAGCCATTGTGTACTTCATCATGCCCAATGAGCTTCCGGAGGTCCTCACCGGCGAGGACTCCGCGTTCACGGTGCATGGCCTGAAGATCACCGCTGCCGCCGCCGTCCTGATGGGAACCTGGTGGATCACCGAGGCCATCCCGCTCGCCGCCACGGCGCTCGTCCCGCTCGTGATCTTCCCGCTCTCGCAGGCGCAGGACTTCGCCACCACGGCGCGCCCCTACGCCTCGGGAACCATCTTCCTCTTCATGGGCGGCTTCTTCCTGGCGCTCGCCATCCAGAGGTGGAACCTGCACCGCCGCATCGCCCTCGTGGTGGTGAAGGTGGTGGGCACCAAGCCCAAGCAGCTCGTGCTCGGCATCATGATCGCCACCGGCTTCCTCTCCATGTGGGTCTCCAACACGGCCACCGCCGTGATGATGCTCCCCATCGGCCTCTCGATCCTGAACCTCGTGAACAAGGACATGTCCATCGGTGACATGCTGCGCTCCAACTTCGGCAAGGCCGTGGCCCTCGGTATCGCATATTCGGCCTCGATCGCCTCGCTCTCCACGCTGATCGGAACGCCCCCGAACACCCTGCTCCGCGCCTACCTGGCGGACAACCACGACATCACCCTCCAGTTCGGCCAGTGGATGCTCTTCGCGGCCCCCACCGCCTGGCTCTTCCTGGTGATCGCCTGGTTCCTGCTCACGAGCGTCTTCTTCCCGCCGGAGATCGATGAGATCCCGGGCGGCAAGGAGCTCATCAACAACGAGCTCAAGGCCATGGGCCCCATGAGCAAGGGCGAGAAGATGGTGGGAATCGTCTTCGTGCTCGCGGCGCTCTCGTGGATCTTCCTGCCGACCCTGTTCAAGGATGCCGGCGTCTCGGACGAGCTCATCGCCATGTGCATCGCCCTGGTCCTCTTCCTCCTGCCGGTCCACCCGCGCGAGGGCGTCCAGCTCCTCGACTGGAAAACCGCCCGGGACATCCCGTGGGACGTCCTCCTCCTGTTCGGCGGCGGTCTCGCCCTCTCGGCGGCCTTCACCAACCAGGGCCTCTCGCTCTGGATCGGTGATGTCACCTCCGGGATCGGCGGGCTCCCGGTGATCCTGATCGTGGTGGTGGTCACGGCCATCATCATCTTCCTGACCGAGATGACCTCCAACACCGCCACCGCCGCGGCCTTCCTCCCGATCATGGGCGGAATCGCCGGCGGCATGGGCGTGGATGTCCAACTCCTCGTGATCCCGGTTGCCCTCGCCGCCACCTGCGCGTTCATGCTCCCGGTGGCCACACCACCGAACGCCATCGCCTACGGCTCCGGGTATATCAAGATCGCGGACATGGTGAAGGCCGGCGTCTGGCTCAACCTCATCGGCGTGATCCTCATCACCGCCACCGTGATGCTGCTCGGCCCGCTGGTCCTGGGCATTGCCATGTAGCTGGCTTCAGCCAGTACGGGAGGGCGGCGGAAACGCTGCCCTCCCGTTTCTCTTCCCCGACGACGACGCCCCCTCCCAGCCCCACCTCCCCTCCCAGCCCGGCCACTCGCCGTCGACGGGCCAGACACGGGGAGAGCTGCAGGTCCGGGACCAGCCCGGCCACTCGCCGTCGACGGGTCCGACACACGGGAGGCGGCGACGGGAAGCGGGCGAACGGGAGTAGCCTTGCGCCGGCAGTACCTGCCGGCAGACGACCCGCCCACCCCTCGGGCGCACTCGCAAGGAAGGCCCCCTCATGGCGTACAACCCGTTCCAATGGAAGCTGCACGGAGACGGCAGGAACATCCCGAGCGGCGAGGTGGTGGCGCCGGACGAGCGGCTCTCGTGGGGCCGGACCATCGGGATCGGGGCGCAACACGTGGTGGCCATGTTCGGGGCCACCTTCCTGGTGCCGCTGATCACCGGGTTCCCGCCGTCCACCACGCTGTTCTTCTCGGCCGTGGGCACGCTCATGTTCCTGCTGATCACGGGCGGACGCCTGCCCTCCTACCTCGGCAGCTCGTTCGCGTTCCTCGCGCCGATTCTCGCCACCCAGACGGTGCCCCACAATCCCACCCCGGAGGAGATCGGGATCGCCCTGGGGGGCGTGTTCGCGGCCGGCGTGCTGCTCGCGATCGTGGGAGCGATCGTGCACTTCTCCGGAACCCGGTGGATCGATCGGCTCATGCCGCCGATCGTCACTGGCACGATCGTGGCACTGATCGGGTTCAACCTGGCTCCGGCGGCATGGAACAACTTCCAGGTGGCGCCGCTGACGGCGAGCATCACGCTGCTCTCGATCGTGCTGATCACGGTGTTGTTCCGGGGGATCGTGGGGCGCCTGTCCATCCTGTTCGGCGTGCTTGCGGGATACGTGGCAGCGGTGGTCCAGGGCCAGGTGGACTTCGCGCCCGTGGCGGAGGCCGCCTGGTTCGGGCTGCCCCAGTTCCACACCCCCACGTTCTCCTTCAACGTGCTCGGACTCTTCCTGCCGGTGGTCCTGGTGCTGGTGGCCGAGAACATCGGGCACGTGAAGTCGGTAGCGGCGATGACCGGCCGGAACCTTGATCCGGTCACGGGCCGGGCCCTGTTCGCCGACGGTGTGGCCACCGTGCTCGCCGGCACCGGCGGCGGCTCGGGAACCACCACCTATGCGGAGAACATCGGCGTCATGGCGGCCACCAAGGTCTACTCGACGGCCGCGTACTTCGTGGCGGGCCTGGTGGGGCTCTTCCTCTCGCTGATGCCCAAGTTCGGCCAGCTCATCGCCACGATCCCGGAGGGCGTGCTGGGTGGGGCCGCCACCGTCCTCTACGGGATGATCGGGATGCTGGGCGCCAGGATCTGGGTGCAGAACAAGGTGGACTTCTCCGATCCGGTCAACCTCAACACCGCCGCCATCGGCCTGATCATCGGCATTGCCAACTTCTCCCTGCACATCACCGGCGGGGCATCGTTCGAGGGCATCGCGCTGGGGACGGCCGCCACCCTGGTGATCTACCACCTGATGCGCGGGATCGCGCGCTGGCGGGGCACCTCGATCGAGCCGGCCTCCCCCGCCTCGGCGCCTGCGGGCAGCGAGCTCGATGATGGCGATCCTCTGAACCGGAGCACCGAGACCGACGAGTGGCGCCGGCCGGTCCGCGACTGAGCGCGGCGTGGGTCAGTAGGGGCGGCCGGAGCTCCCTGTGCCGGCGGCTCCCGAGCCACCGCGGCCGCCCCGCCCCCTGAACACGCGGGAGGCCGTGCGGCCCACGCCGCGGGCCATCCGCCCGGCCACCCGGCCGGAGGCGGAGACGCCCGCGGCCCAGGATCCGGTCTTCTGCTTCTCGCGGTAGGCGATCCAGATGAGGAATGCGAGCAGCAGGGCCGCGAGGAGCCAGAGGATTGCGCGGACCACCCGCCAGATGATCCCGAGGATCACGAGTCCCACGATCACGATGATCAGGAGCGCGAGGATCTCGCGGCCGGAACTGCGTGGGGGTGCGGGTTCGCTCATGCCCCAATCGTACGCACCTAGTCAGCCGTGAGCTTGCGGCGCTCGTTCTCGAGGCCCACCAGGATCTCGAACTGGCGGCGGGCCTCGTCGCTCCCCTCGGGGGCCCGCTGGAGGCGGCCGCGCACCTCCGCGATCCGGCGGGTGAGCACGGTGCGGATCAGGGAGAGCATGATGCCGCTCGCGTAGTTCTCCAGTTCTGTCTGGGTGCCGGCCGGCAACGGGGCCACGGCCATGCCGGAGATGTGGGCGGAGACCTCGTCCGCTGCGCCCTCGCGGACCTCCTCCAGCCAGCCGGCGGGATCGCGTCCCGCAGTGCCGCAGCCTCCGGCCGCCACGATCGCCTCGTGCACGGCCCGGTGGATGGGGGCGAGGAAGGTGGAGGTGGGGAGGTCGTCGAAGCCGGACCCCTCCGCGATGTCTGGGAGTTGGAGCGCCACCTCAAGTGCCTGGCGCTCCACCTTCTCGAGGGGGTCGAGGCCGCCGCCGCTG
>JAUNRP010000191.1:3722-4296 GCA_030544165.1 bacterium | reverse complement strand
GCGAGCCGGGCACCAGCGGCGGATTTCCGGGGTTCGCGCAGGACCGTAGCGTCAATGCCATGGTCACCGAGCTCGCCGCGCCCCAGGCTCCGGCCCCGTTCCCCGCCCCTGCCACGTCCCCGGAGGGCGCCGCACGGGCCGCTGCCGTGGCAAAGCCCGATCAGCCGTTCGCAAACCTGCAGCACCTCGCCGGACCGGTGGCCCACATCCACACGGCAGCCATCGAAGCGAACGCCGCCCGGTTCGCCGCCATCAAGCCCCTCATCGCAGTGGTCAAGGCGGACGGCTTCGGCCATGGCATGATCCAGGCCGCACATGCGGCCCTCCGCGGAGGAGCCGCCGCGCTCGGCGTTGCCACCCTCGATGAGGCCGCCATCCTCCGCAGCGCCGGAATCACCGCCCCCATCCTCGCGTGGCTCCTACCCCCGGATGCAGACCTCGAGTGGGCCATCCGCAGCAACATCGTCCTCGCCTGCGGCTCCACCGACACCCTCGCCGCCATCGCCCGCGCCGCCGCACGCACGCCCACCCCCCCCCCCCCCCCCCCCGCCGCCCGCGCCCGGGCGCCCCCCGC
>JAUNRP010000191.1:0-3712 GCA_030544165.1 bacterium | reverse complement strand
GGCTCCACGGACACCCTTGCCGCCATCGCTCGCGCGGCGGCGCGCACTGCCGCCGCAGACACCCCCACCCCCGCCCGCGTCCATCTCCACATCGACACCGGCATGGCCCGCGATGGCGCCCCCGCCGCCACGGTCCCCGCCCTGATCACTCTCGCCCAGCGCGCCCACGCGGCAGGCCTCATCCGGGTGGAAGGCCTGATGGGCCACCTCGCCCACGCCCGTGACCTCCACGCCAACACCAGGGGAATCGGCCAGTTCGCCAGGGCGATCATCGCCATGCGAGAGGCGGGCCTGGACCCCGGCATCCGCCACCTCGCCGCCACCGCCTCCGCACTCACCGATCCGCGGGCCCGCTGGGACGCCGTCCGCGTGGGCGCCGGCCTCTACGGCATCGACCCCTCCGGCACCACCCAACTCCGCTCCGCCCTCACACTCGCCGCCCCGGTCATCGCCACCCGCCGCGTTCCCGCGGGAACGCCCGTCTCCTACGGCGCCACCTGGCACGCCGCCGCCGAGACCACGCTCGCCACCATCCCCCTCGGTTACGCGGACGGCATCCCCCGCGCCGCCACCGGCGCCGAGGTCTGGCTCGCAGGCCGCCGCCGCCCGATCGTGGGCACCGTCTGCATGGACCAGATCGTCCTCAACTGCGCCGACGACCCCATCGAACCCGGCACCACCGCCGTCATCCTGGGACCCGGCACCCACGGCGAACCCACCACCGCGGAGTGGGCCGCGTGGTCCGGCACCATCGAGCACGAGATCGTCACCGGCATCGGCTCCCGCGTCACACGTTTCTACGACGACGACGCCCACTCCCGCTCGCGTCCCGTCCCGTCGGGGGCGGCAGGTACCGCCGTGAATGGGGAAGCCGCATGACCGGCGGGCGCCACTCGGCCGGGGAGATGCGCACGGATGAGCCCGGCGGACTGCACGAGCTGACGGGTGCAAGCGCCAATGCGGGCGGACTGCGGGGCCGGGTGGCCGTGGTCGGCGGCGGCACCTCCAGCGAACACGACGTCTCCCGCGACTCCGCCCGAGCGGTGGGCGAGGCGCTCGCGGAGGCGGGCTACGCCGTCGTCGAGATGGGGATTGGACGGGACGGGAGGTGGGAGCACCTCGGACGCACGCTCGGCGGCGACCGGGCGTGCTCACTGCACGCGGCGCTCGGGGTGCTGCGCACGGTGGACGCCATCTTTCCGGCGCTGCACGGGCCGGACGGAGAGGACGGGACGGCCGCGGCGCTCGCGGAACTCGCCGGCATTCCGTGTGTGGGGAGCCCGATGGCCGCGGGCGCGATCGCGATGGACAAGTGGGTCACCAAGCTGGTGGCGCGTGAGGTGGGGGTGGAGGTGGCCGCCGGAACGTTGATCGGGCCAGGCGATCCGCCGCCGCCATGGCGGGGGGAGTGCGTGGTGAAGCCGGTGGCGGCGGGCTCCTCGCACGGGGTGAGCCTGGTGGAGGCCGAGGCGGATCTGCCCGCCGCGATCGCAGCAGCCCGCGCCGAGGACTCGCGGGTTCTGGTGGAGGAGCGGCTGCGCGGCCGCGAGGTGGACATCGCGGTGCTGGAACTGCCGGACGGGAGCCTCCGCACCGGGCCGCCACTGGAGATCGTGACCGGTGACGCGCTCTTCACCACCGAGGCCAAGTATGCCCACCCGGAGTTTCGGGTGCCCGCCGCGCTCGCCCCGCAGGAACTCGCCGCGCTCCAGGCGGCCGCGCTCGCGACCTTCCGGGCGATCGGTTGCCGGGGCATCGCCCGGGTGGACTTCTTCCTGGTGGACGGCGTGCCCGTACTGAACGAGGTCAACACGATGCCCGGGATGACCGCGCTCTCGCAGGTGCCTCTGATGTTCGCCGCGGAGGGGCTCGCCTACCCGGAGCTGGTGGCGATCATGGTGGAGGAGGCGCGGAGCCGCGCGGGGCGGGGAAGCGGTGCGGCCAGAGTGGCCACCGGCGCGGAGGTGGGATCATTGGCCCCATGACCTGGGCGCCCGGAGACTCACACGGCGCGCCCCAGCACGGCCACCCCGGCCCCGCCCCCGCCACGAATCACTCCGAGCACGCCCCCGCCACGTGGTGGCCGGACATCCTCGCGGCCGCGATCACGTTTCTCTCGATCGCGGCATACCCTGCCCCTCGCATCGCCCCGGACTTCTTCGGTGGCCTCCTCGTCACGCTGATCATGGCGGCCGCGGTCCTGATCGCGCGGCGCTTCCCGGGGATCGCGCTCGTGCTGGTGTGGCTCGCGTGCGGGCTCCAGATCCTCGCCTCCGATGTCCAGCTCGCGCAGCTCGCGATCCCATGGGTGGCCTACGCCACCAGTCGGTATGGCACCCGGCTCGTCCAGTGGGCCGCGGCGGCGTCCATCCCGTTCGGGATCGTGATCGCCCTCGTGTGGGTCACCAACTTCTACTCGCCGCTCCTCGCCACGGTGCTCCCGCCGATCCGCGCGCTGCCCACGGCACTGCGTGCCGTCACCATGATCAGCATGGTGGTGGCCTTCCTCGGCCTACCATGGGCGTTCGGGTTGGTGGCGCGGGCGCGGGCGCGTGGGGCACAAGCCGAGCAGCGCGAGGAGGGCGCCCACCGGGCCCGCCGGGAGGCCGAGGCCGCCTGGTACCGCGCCCAACAGGATGCCGCCCGAGCCACGGAGGAGCAGGCCCGCGCCCAGCGCCTGGCCGCCCTCGAGGCCGAACAGGCCCGCCTGGCCCGCGATGTCCACGACGTGGTGGGTCACTCCCTCGCCGTGATCCTCGCCCAGGCGCAGTCCGCGGAGTTCCTGGACGATCCGGAGCGCCTCCAGCAGACCCTCGAGAACATTGCTGCCTCCGCCCGCACCTCCCTCACCGACGTCCGACAGGTCCTCGGGCAGCTGCGCCACGGCGGGCCGTCGGTCGCACAGCCGGGGGCGTCCCCGTCGTCGGGAATGGGCGCGCCGGGCCAGCTCGAGGACGTGATCGCCACCCTCCGCACCGCCGCCCCGGACGTGCGGGCGAGCGTGACGGGGACGCCGCGGCCGCTGCCGCCCGAGCTAGCCACGGTGGCCTACCGCGTGCTGCAGGAGATGACCACTAACGCGCTGAGGCACGGGGATGTGAGCCAGCCGATCGTGGTGGAACAGTCGTGGGCGGATGCGCTGGTCCTTCGGGTGCGGAACGTAGTGCGTGGCCCGGGGGATTCGACGACGACGGCGCTGGCCGGGACCGGGATCAGCGGGATGCGCGCGCGGCTGGCCAGTGTGGGTGGCGGATTCGAGTTGCAGACCCACCCGGCCGAGGCCGGGGATGTTGTGAGTGCCACGGCGTGGATTCCCCTGCGCGCCACCTATCCCGAGGAGACCCCGTGAGTGACCCCATCCGCGTCCTGCTGGCCGATGACCAGCAGCTCTTCCGCGCCGCGATCGCCATCATGGTGGACGCGCAGGGGGACATGGAGGTGGTGGGGGAGGCGTCGAGTGGGGTGGAGGCCGTTGAGTTGGCGGGCCAGGTGCGGCCGGACGTGATCCTGATGGACATCCGGATGCCGGACATGGATGGGGTGGAGGCCACGCGGCGGATCCTCGGGCGGGAGGACGGGGGCGTCAGCGTTCCCAAGATCCTCATCCTCACCACCTTCAATCTCGACGATCGTGCCGCCACCGCGATTCGCCATGGCGCGTCCGGCTTCCTCCTGAAGGACATCACCCCGGCCCAGCTCCGGGACGCGATCC
>JAUNRP010000190.1 GCA_030544165.1 bacterium | reverse complement strand
CGTACTGATTGGCGGGATGTGTGCCGCATGCGCGCGCACAGCGGGCGTATCCGCCCCCTACCGAACCCCGGTCACCCCGAGGGAGCGCGTGATCTGGTTCTGGAACGCCACGAACAGGATGATCAGGGGCGCCAGCGCGATGGTGGTGGCGGCCATGACGAGGGTCCAGCGGCCGTCGTACTGGGATTGCAACGCGGAGGTGGCCACCGTGATCACCCGCCACTCCGGCGCGGGCGCGATCACGGAGGGCCACATGAAGTTGTTCCAGTGCGAGACCACGGTGATCAGGATCAGCGTCACCAGGATCGGCCGGTTGGACGGCAGGATCACGGACCAGAGTCGGCGCAGGTAGGAGGCCCCATCGATCTTCGCGGCGTCCAGGATCTCGGACGGCACGGACCGGAAGTTCTGCCGCAACAGGAAGATCGCGTACGGAGACCCGAACATCAGCGGCAGGCTCAACCCCAGGAACGTATTCTTCCAGCCCACGGACGTGATCATCACGTACAGCGGGATGATCGTGACCACGGCCGGCACCATCATCGTGGACAGGTAGATCCAGAACAGCGTCTCCCGACCAGGGAACTCCAACGTGGCGAACGCGTACGCCGCCAGCACCGAACTGAAGAGTTGGCCCACCACCATCACGATCACCACCTGCGCGGTCACGGCGATCGGCACGTAGAAGTTGTACGGCGCCTGCATCAGGGTCGAGTAGTTCTCGGTGGTCACGGGATCCGGCAGCGTCAGTGGGGGAGTGACCGCGAACTGGTTGGGAGTCTTCAGCGAGGTCACCACCGAGAAGATGAACGGAACCACCATCACCGCTGCGCCCGCCAGGAGGAAGAGGTAGATCAGCGCGTAGGAGGCGGCTTTGGAGGGGGTGAGCGCTCGTCGTCGGGGAGCGTGACGGGACTGGGCCCGAGCGGGAGGCACGGTCCGGGCGGCAACGGGGCCAGAAGAGGAAGCGGGGGCGGGAGCAGTCATGACATGTCGTAGGTCATTCGGGGCGCGAAGTAGCGCTGCTGGGCGATGGTGATGATCACGAGGACCGCGAACAGGATGAGGGCCATGACGGAGGCCTCGCCGAGGTCGAGGGAGACGAATGCCTCCTGGTAGATGCGTGAGGCGATCACGTCCGTGCTGCCGCCGGGGTAGCCGCGGGCGGAGCCGGTGAGGCCGTAGACGAGGTCGAAGACCTGGAAGGACGCCACGATCTCGGTGACCAGGATGAAGAAGGTGGTGGGTCGCAGGAGCGGCATGGTCATGCGGGTGAGAGTCTGCCAGGGGCCGGCGCCGTCCAGTTTCGCGGCCTCGTAGACGCTGGCCGGGATGGACTGGAGCCCGGCCAGGAAGAACAGCGAGATGTAGCCCACCTTGGACCACACGTACACGAACGCCACCGCGGGCAGGGCGAGGTTGACGTCGCTCATCCACTCCACGCGCTGGCCGAGGACCGCGTTGATCAGGCCGTTCGACGGATCGAACAGCCACCGCCACACCACGCCCAGCGCGAGCGGCGCGCACACCCACGGCAGCACGTACAGCACGCGCAGAACGCTGCGGCCGGGGAGGTTGCGGTTGAGCGCCACCGCCAGCAGGAGCCCGCAGATCACGGACGCCGGGATCGCCATCAGCACGAACTTGCCCGTCACCAGGAGCGAGTTCCAGAACTTGCGATCCCCCATGATCTTCTGCCAGTTCTCCGCGCCCACGAACTCCGGGGCCGAGATCAGGTTCCAGTCCATCAGGCTCAGGAGTCCCACCAGGAACACGGGCACGATCAGGAACACGCCCACACCCACGAAGCTGGGGATCAGGAGGGAGTAGGCCACGGCGGTCTCTCGTCTCCGGCGGGCGCGTTGGCCGGGTCTGATTGCGGGGCGACGGCGGAGCTTACGTTGCGCTGTGGCCTCGCCCTGGTTGGGGGGCGGGAGGGGAGCGGGCGGGGTGGCCGGTGCCGCTGGTGCCGTCATCTCACCTCCCGTGGGTGTGCGCGCTTCTGGTTGCTGGCGGTGGACGTGCTGCTGGTGCGTTGGAGCAAGGGTAGTGCGGTGCTTGAGGATTCACCTACCCGGGGCGCGGCGCGGGGCTGTGGAGAGCCGGGATCTGATGTAGCACATGGTGCTACATTGGGGGGATGAGTGAGGTGATCAGCCAGCGTGAACTCCGCAACGAGAGCGGGCGGATCATGCGGGGGTTGGACCAGGGAACCTCCTACATCGTGACCCGGCACTCGCAGCCCGTTGGTGAGCTGAGGCCGCTGCGCCGGCAGCGATACGTTGACGTTGCCGCGGTGCTCGAGGCGTTCAGCGGGGCCCCGCGAGTGGATGGGGACCGATTCCGTGCCGATCTGGATCGGGTGGTTGATCAGGGAATTGATCCCCGTGCCTGACCGGCGGGTGAGCCGCGGTCTGCTGGACACCTCGGTGGTGATTGACCTGGATCGCATGGCACCGGGGGCGCTTCCGCGGATGGTGGCTGTGTCCGCCATCACGATGGCCGAACTCGCAGCCGGCCCTGCGGCCACGGAGGATCTCGCGGAGCGTGCGCGTAGGCAGGACCGGCTCCAGCGCGCGGAGGCTGTGTTCGAGTCCGTTCCTTTCGGGGTGGGGCCTGCCAGGGCGTACGGCCGGATCTATGCAGCGGTGGTGGCGGCGGGGCGGCGGCCGCGGGGACGCCTGGCCGATCTCCTCATCGCGGCGACCGCTCTCTCGGAAGGTGTTCCCCTGCTCACCCGGAACCCCTCTGACTTCAGCGGGCTTGAGGAACTGATCGAGATCGTCGCGATCGACTGAGTCTCCGGCGCATGTGGGCCGGCTCCCGCTGGCGCACGGATCGCCTACGCCGCCCGTTGCCATTCGATCTGGAACCGTGGATCGAAGGTGCGGTTGCATCGGGTGCACGAGAGCACTCGCGTAGGGCGGCGATACCTCTCGTGCATGTGCCCGTTGGGGCAGGTGCCCACCCAGTTCGGTGGCGGCTTGGGGAGCGAGGACGGCAGTCTGGTCCGGCCGTTGGACCCGAGCTTCAGGGCGGCGGCGCGCCACGTGGCATCGTGCCCGTGCGCGGGGCCCACGAGTGCGTGGGCGAGCTCGTGCCGGATCACTTCCAGCACCTGCTCGCGTTCGTACAACTGCATGAGCGGTTTGGAGAGCGTGATCTCGTTGCTCACGTACCGGCACGATCCTGCCCGACGACGCGCGTGATCCCATCGCAAGCTCCATTCCCCCGCGAGCCCAGCCCTGTGCATCTCCGCCTCGGCGAGCTCCGCCACGTCCCTCAAGTTCATGGTGGCGAGCCTATGCGCAGGTACTGACACGAACGCCTTCCCTGGTCCGGCCTGTGGAGAATCGGGCGGTTGCGGCAGGGTGTGGAATGACGGCACCCTACCCCTCGATCAGGCGCCGAATCCGCACGTCCGAGACCTTCCCCGCGGTCCCGAGCTGCTGCGCGAACAAGGACACGCGCAGCTCCTCCAGCAGCCACCGCACGTCCGCCAGCACGCGGTCCCGTGCGGGATCCGGCGCCATGCGCGACTGCGCCTCCACCGCCTGCTCCCACAGCTCCGTGAGATCCGAGACCTTCCACGCCGAGGCCGCATCCGCCCGCGGATTCACCGCGGCCCGCTCCACCCGCATCCGCGCCGCCTTCAGGTACCGCGCGAGATCCTTCAGCCGCTCCGGCGGCGTCCTCCCCACGAACCCCGCGTAGACCAGCTTCGAGACCTGCTCCCGCACCTCGCTCACCGTGTCCAGCAGCGCCAGGCTCGAACTCTCCCGGATCACCCGATCCGTCTCCCGCCACGCCCCGAGCACCTCCACGAGCACACCCACCACGCGGTAGACCTCGTCCTCCAGGCGTTCCCGCAGGAACGCCACCAGCGCCTCGAAGTCCTCCCGTTTCCGCACGGAATCGAGCGGCACGCCGCCCTCGCCTTGCGCCCACTGCTCGGCCAGGGCATTCGCCGCGTGCCACTGCACGTCCTCCACCAGCGCGGGCGTGGTCGCGTACGGCGAGGACGCCAGCGCGAGTGCCGCCTGCCCCGTCCACCGCGTGGTCACCCGATCCGTCCCGAGCCGCACCTTCCCGAGCGCGAGCGCCACCACCCCCCGACGGTTCGCCCGCGCCTGCTCCAGCGCACTCGTCAGCACCCGCAGCGCCACGCCGCCCTTCTCCGCCGCCAAAGCCGGGTATCCGCGCACCTCGAACCCGCCCGGCCCGCTCGTGGTCACGGACGCCGGAACCGCGTCTCCCGGGAAGTCCGTCAGTCCCGCCTTCTCTTCCATTCCGACGACGGCGCCCCCTCCCGCCGCGCTCCCCCCACCGCGGGTGGTCGCCAAATCTGGCGCACCCTCACGGAAAT
>JAUNRP010000189.1 GCA_030544165.1 bacterium | reverse complement strand
CAGATTTTCCGCGGCTCCCCCGCGGCACACAGGCAGTGACAAGGAGAGAAGGAGAAGGGCATGGCTGATCTAGAGGGCAACATCGGTTCGAAGGACTACGGGCTGGACAGGCCGCAGGAGATGGGCTCGTTCCACGTGAAGGGGGCGGGCAACTACGACTTCGGCATGAAGAACCGCCTCGCGCGCATCTTCCGCGAGGACGGGCGCACCGTGATGCTCGCGTTCGACCACGGCTACTTCCAGGGCCCCACGAGCGGACTGGAGCGGGTGGACCTCAACATCGTGCCGCTCGCCCCCCACGCGGATGCGCTCATGGCCACGCGCGGCATCATCCGCACGGTGGTGCCGGCCCGCGGGCAGGCGATGGTGCTGCGGGCCTCCGGCGGCCCCTCTGTCCTGAAGGAACTCTCGGACGAGCGGGTGGCGATGGCCATGGACGACGCCTGCCGGATCGACGCCTCCGCAGTGGCGGTGCAGGTGTTCGTGGGTGGTGAGGGCGAGACCCAGTCCATCCACAACATGACCACCCTGGTAGACGAGGGCCTACGGGTGGGGATGCCGGTACTGGGCGTGACCGCCGTCGGGAAAGAACTGACGCGAGATGCGCGCTACCTGCGCCTGGCCACCCGCATGATCGCCGAGCTCGGCGCGCAGTTGGTGAAGACGTACTACTGCGAGGAGGACTTCCAGACCGTGACGGCAGCGTGCCCGGTGCCCGTGATCATGGCGGGCGGGAAGAAGCTCCCGGTCAAGGACGCGCTCACCATGGCGTGGAACGCGATCGACCAGGGCGCCGCGGGCGTGGACATGGGGCGCAACATCTTCCAGCGCCAGGATCCGCCCGCCATGATCCAGGCCGTGCGCGGCGTGGTGCATGACGGACTCAGCGCTGACGATGCCGCGCAGATGTACGCGGACCTCTCCGGCGGCAAGGACGACTGAGGCCGTGGAGACACCTGATCCGCGCCTGATCGCCCAGGTGGCGCAGGGCATCCGGGAGCGGGTGCTCGAGCACTCGATCGCCAACAACGGCGGCTACATGAGCCAGGCGTGCTCGGCGGCCGAGCTGCTCGCCACCTGCTACGGCGGGGGCGTGCGGCTCGCGCCGGTGGACTCTGCCTACGTGCCTCCGGCGTTCGATGCCGTCCCCGTTCCCGGTGAGGAGCTTGTCACGGGGGCGGCGGCCCACGGGGAACGGGCCGCTGACCTGGACCGCTTCATCATCTCCCCCGCGCACTACGCGCTGGTGGTATACGCGGCCCTGATCGAGACGGGGCGGCTCGCCAAGGACGCCCTGGACCACTTCAACGCGGACGGCTCCACTGTGGAGATGATCGGCGCCGAGCACTCCCCCGGGTTCGAGACCACCACGGGCTCGCTCTCACAGGCGATCTCGCAGGCGGGTGGGATCGCGCTCGCCCGCAGGCTCAAGGGCGAGACCGGCCGCACCTGGGTGTTCATGAGCGACGGCGAGTTCCAGGAGGGCCAGACCTGGGAGGCCTTCCAGGCGCTCTCGTTCCATGGCCTGGACACCGTGCGGGTGATCGTGGACGTGAACCTCGCCCAGTGCGATGGCCCCATGGACCAGGTGATGGTGATCGAACCGCTGGCCGATCGCCTCCGGGCATTCGGGGCCTCCGTGGATGCGGTGGACGGGCACCATATCGAGGCGCTGATCGAGGCCATGCACCGCGAGGCCGAGCCGGGCAAGCCCCACGTGGTGCTCGCCTACACAGATCCGGTGCGCGGCCTTCCGCTCCTCAACGAGCGGCGGCCGGTGCTGCACTACCTGCGGTTCACCAGCGAGGACGAGCGGCAGCGCTACGCGGATGCGTACGCCGAGCTCGTGGGGAGGGATGCGTGATGGCGGAGAAGGCGAAGACAGTGGACGGCGCCGCGGCAGGCGCCGGCGGCGGGACCGCGAGCGCGGCCGAGCCCGCCACGGGCGTGGAGATCGTCCGCCGGCCCCACGTGGAGAACTTCATCCGCTGGAGCGCGGACAAGCCCGAGGTCCTCGTCCTCACCGCGGACCTCACCAACTCCTGCGAGGTGGGCAAGTGGCGGGACACCTACCCGGACCGCTACTTCTCCATGGGCATGGCCGAGCAGAACATGATGGGCTTCGCCGCCGGCCTCGCCCGTGAGGGATTCGAGCCGTGGCTCCACACGTTCGCGGTGTTCCTCTACAGGCGCCCCCTGGATCAGCTCCTGATGTCCGTGGCCTACCCCGCGCTGCCGGTCCGCCTCATCGGCTTCCTCCCGGGGGTCACCACGCCGGGCGGGGTCACCCACCAGGCCATCGATGATCTGGCCGTCATGCGCTCCGTCCCCAACATGACCGTGCTCTCCACCGGGGATGCCACCGAGGTGGAATCCGTGCTGGACGTGATCCACGCCCAACCCGGCCCCGTGTACGTGCGCATGCTGCGCGGCGAGATGCCGCGGCTCTTCCCCACGGACGAACCGTTCGAGCTCGGCAAGTGCCGGGACCTCACTCCTGCGGACTCGGAAGACGCCGAGGTCCTCGTCCTCACCGAGGGCATCTGCACCGAGGAGGCCCTCCGCGCCCTCCCGGTGGTCCGCGAGAAGGGCGTGGGCGTGCGCCACCTCCACATCTCCACCCTCAAGCCCTTCGACGACCCGGTGGTCATGGAGGCCCTTGCCGGGAAATACGCGGGCATCGTCACCATGGAGAACCACCTGCGCACCGGCGGGCTCGGCTCCGCGGTGGCGGAGGTCCTCGCCGATCACGGGGTGGGCACACCGCTCATGCGGCTCGGTCTCGATGACACCTACGCCCACGGCGCCTCCCAGAAGTACCTGCTCGCCGAGTACGGGCTGGATGCCGCCGCGCTCGTGCAGGCGGTGGAGAGCGCGGTGGGCCGCACCCTCGGAATCAACGAGGAGGACCTCTCCGAGGTGCGCGTGGTGGACGTCCACTCCTCCGCGAAGGCCGAGGCCCTGTGAGCGCTGACCGAGCGGCGGACTGGGCGGCAGACTGGGCAGCAGACCCCAGCCGCCTCTCCGTCCGCTACCGCATCACCGGCCGGGATACCGCTGAGGTGGCCGAGGCCATCCGCGTGGAACAGACCATCGAGTTCCCCGTGGAACTCGCGGCCGGCTGGATCCAGGAAGAGGTGGTCGGCCGCCTCGAGCGGACCAGCGGCGACGAGATCGTCGTCTCCTACGCCCGCGGCGTCATCGCAGGCGGCCTCACCCAACTCCTCAACGTGCTGTGGGGCAACGTGTCCCTCTTCGAGGGCGTCCGCGTCACCGGGATCTCCCTTCCCGACGGCGGCGCCTCCCTCCGTGGACCCCGTTTCGGTACCAGCGGCGTGCGTGCCCTGTTCGCGGCCCCGCGCCGGGCACTCCTCGCCACCGCGCTCAAGCCCATGGGCTCGAGTTCGGCCGAGCTGGCGGAGGTGGCGGGCATCCTCGCAGCAGCAGGGATCGACATCATCAAGGACGACCACTCGCTCAGTGACCAGCCCTGGTCCCCGTGGCACGAGCGGGTGGCCCGCTGCTCGGAGGCGGTGGCGGAGGCGAACGCCCGTACCGGCGGGCGGTCCGTCTACATGCCCTCCCTCAACGTGCCCGCGCCGGAGGTGGCCGAGCGGGCACACGCCGCGAAGGAACTCGGCGCCGGGGCACTCATGGCCCTTCCCGGCATCACCGGATTCGATGCGATGCGCGCCCTCGCTGACGATGACTCCCTGGCCCTGCCCATCATGAGCCACCCCTCCATGCTGGGCTCGCTCGTGGTCAACCGGGCCCAGGGGATCTCCCACGGGCTCGTGCTCGGGCTCCTCAACCGCATGGCGGGAGCGGACCTCTCGGTCTTCCCCAACCACGGCGGGAGGTTCGGCTTCTCTGAGGCCGAGTGCGCGGAGATCCGGGACGAGGCCGTCGCCGATCGCAGGCCACTGAAACCCACCATCCCCTCCCCCGGCGGCGGGATGACCGTGGAGCGGGTGCCCGAGATCCTGGACTTCTACGGCAACGACGTGGCCCTCCTCATCGGTGGCGCCCTCCACCGGGGAGACCTGGCCACGAACGCCGCCCGAATTCGCGAGGCCGTGGAGGCCGCAGCCGAGAGAGCCTGAGGATCGCCTCCGGGTTATTCTCGGATCACCAACCCGGGAGGAGGCCCGCCATGCCCTTTCGCGTCACGAAGGCAGTGACGGCGGCCCTCGTCGTCGTCGGAATGGCAGCGTGTACGGGCGAGCCGAACGGACCAACCGGCACCGAGACTGCCACCGCCACCCCCACGCCCGCGCCCGAGGTGGTGGCACAGGCGGAGGAGCTCGAGGAGGTCCTCAAAGCCGAGCTGGAGGAGGTGCCGGACGACGTGCGCGCGCTGGTGAGGACCGCCTCCATCACCTGCGGTGGCCGCACGTTC
>JAUNRP010000188.1:1492-4402 GCA_030544165.1 bacterium | reverse complement strand
GGAGTGGGCGTGGGACGGAAGGTGACCACCCGGACGGAAGGTGCCCAGCACCCCCCGGACACAACGAAGGCGGGGCCGGATCCCTCCAGCCCCGCCGCACGTCACATCAAACTAGTTGGTGCGGTTCTCCACCGAGTCAACGGCCTCGTCGATCTTGTCCTCGGCCTCGTCACCCACGTCCTTCAGGAACTCGCCGGTCTCCTCGGCTGCGTCCTCGGCGCCTTCCTTGAAGTCGTACGCGGTGTCCTCCACGGCATCCGCCGCCTCGTCCACCTTGTCACCGGCAGCGTCCGCCCAGTCCGAGCCGAACTCCTTGGCGTCCTCGGCGGCGTTCTCCACGCCCTCCGGCACGTCAACGTTCTGCCAGTACTCCTCGGCCCACGGATCCTCCACGGGCTGGCTGCGACGCCACAGCAGGTAGCCGGCGCCGGCAGCGGCGGAACCCACCACCATCCAGCCGAGCGTGCGGCGGCCGCGGCGCGGCTTCTCCGCCTTGGCAAGAGCCTTCTTCAGGTTCTTCTCCGCCTTGCGGGCGGCCTTGCGGGCCTTCTTGCCGGCGCGGCGGCCCTTGGGGATCTCCACGTCCTTCGCAGCCTCGGCCGCATCGTGGAGGGCCTTCTGGATGCGGGGGAGGACATCATCGGAGAGCTTGTGGGAGGCGGAGTCCACCAGGCCCACGCCAGCACCCGCGGCGGCCTCGAGGCGCGGAGCCGCAGCCTTGACCACCTCGCGGCGAGCCTTCTCCACCTTGGGGCCGGCCCAGTTCTTGGCGTCCTTCAGCTTGGGCTCCGCCCACTTCTGCGCGTCCTTGACCTTGCGCTCCGCCCAGTCCTGGGCGTCCTTGATCTTCGGCTCCACCCACTTCTGGGCGTCGCGGAGCTTGGGGGCGGCCCAGTCGCCAGCGTCCTGCGCGAGCTCACCAGCCTTCGCTCCCACAACCTTGGCCTGCTCGGTGATCGCCTTGCCGAGGTCCGCGGCGGCGCTCTTGACCTCACCCAGATCGAGCTTGGCCGGTCCGACCTCGATGACCTGCTTGCGCTTGAACATTGTTGTCTCCTCGATGTTGCCCGCCAGTTACCGCGGGTAGCTCGTGATCCATTTTGCCTTGTATGGACTCTACGCGCGCGGCGTCCCAACTTCCCGCGGAACCAACAACGTGCGCTCTCAGCGAATCCGCCGCTGCCCCACAGGGACCGCCAACCGCCGCCATGACAGACTGAGGACCATGAAGGCAACCATTCACACCAATTTCGGTGACATCGTGCTCAACCTCTTCCCGGACCACGCCCCGGAGACGGTCTCCAACTTCGCAGGCCTCGCCACCGGCGCCGCCGAGTGGACGGACCGCGCCACCGGCGAGACCGTGGACCGCCCCCTCTACCAGGACGTGCTCTTCCACCGCGTGATCCCCGGCTTCATGATCCAGGGCGGTGACCCGGAGGGCACCGGCATGGGCGGCCCCGGCTACGAGTTCGACGACGAGATCCACCCCGAACTCAACTTCTCCCAGCCCTACATGCTCGCCATGGCCAACGCCGGCAAGCGCGGCGGCCGCGGCACCAACGGCTCCCAGTTCTTCATCACCGTCGGTGCCACCACGTGGCTGCAGGGCAAGCACACCATCTTCGGCGAGGTGGCGGATGACGCCTCCCGCAAGGTCGTGGACGAGATCGCCGCCACCCCCACCGGCGGCGCCGACCGCCCGGTCAAGGACGTGGTCATCCAGTCCATCGACATCGAGGACTGACCCATGAGCGCCGGAGGCCCGCCGCGCTTCGGTGAGTTCGATCCGGCGCGTTCTTCCCCCGACGGCGGAGCTCGCCCCGGCATGAGCGGCTCACCTTCCGGCAGCGCTGGTTCCCCCTTCCGCCCCGACGGCGGAACTCGCCCTGGGATGAGCAGCTCACCTTCCGGCGGGTCCGGTTCGGGCGGGGGCCGATCTGGCGGGCAGGGCGGTGGCGCGGGCCATCCCAACTATCCTTCTTCGCCCGCACCGGGGCGCGGCCAGTCCGCCTACCCCGGGCCTTCGGGGCCTGGGTCCCCGCACGGCTCAGGTAGCCCCTACGGCGCCTCCGCCTCCCCGAACCGCGGAGCCCCCTACGGGACTCCCGGCCCCCAGCAGGGGCGAGGGGGGTACGAGTGGGGGGCGTCGTCGTCGGGAAATGCGCCCACGTGCCCGAGGCACCCGAACGTGGTCACCTACGTCTCGTGCCAGCGGTGCGGGCGTCCCACGTGCCCGCAGTGCCAGCGGACGGCGAGCGTGGGGATCCACTGCGTGGACTGCGCCCGCGCGGCCACCGCGAGGACCCGGCCCACGCGGACCGTGGCCGGGGCGAAGGTGCGCGGCGGCAATCCGGTCATCACATACGGGCTGATCGCGGCGTGCGTGGTGGTGTACCTCGGCCAGATGGTGAGCCCGGGGTGGGTGGAGGCGTACGGGTATTTTGTGCCGGTGCTGGGGGAGACGCAGCCGTGGAGGTTCCTGACCTCGGCGTTCTTGCACGTGGGGATCTGGCACATCTTCCTCAACATGTACGCGATGTACCTGGTGGGGCCCACGCTGGAGACGATCCTTGGTCGGGCCCGGTATCTGACCTTGTGGGTGCTCTCCGCGATCGGTGGCTCGGTGGCGGTGCTGGCGCTGGCTGATCCCGAGGGTCGGAGTTGGTTCACCCCGGTGGCGGGGGCGTCCGGGGCAGTTTTTGGGCTGTTCGGGGCGCTGGCGCTGGCGATGCGTCGGATGAAGAGGTCTGATTCTCAGATCCTGGTGATCATCGGGATCAATGTGGTGCTCGGGTTCGTGATCCCGGGGATCTCGTGGCAGGGACACCTGGGCGGACTCGTGGTGGGCGCGGCGTTGGCGGGCGCGTATCTGTTTGCGCCCAAGGAGCGGCGGACGGTTGTGGCCGT
>JAUNRP010000188.1:0-1392 GCA_030544165.1 bacterium | reverse complement strand
CACGACGTGCTCGGGAATCCTCACAGATGCCCCAGTGATATCACGCGTCCACTGTGACGAATTCCGAGCACCTCGTGAAGGGGGTGGGTTGGGAGTACGGCGGGCTTGTGCGGGCGGGCGGCCATGGGCAGGCGTGCGCGGGTGGGCATGGGCTTGCGGGCGTGCGGGGACGGGAGTGCGGGAGAGAGGGGCGCCGGGCGCCCTTCCGAGACGCCGTTACCGCCAGCGCAGGGTCATCAGGAACCCCGCGATGATCAGCAGGAATCCCACGATCAGGTTCCCGTTCCCCCCGGCGAAGGGCGCGAGGAAGGGGAGGGGGAACTGGAACTTCGAGAGGTAGGTGATGACCACCCACACCAGGCCCACGATCAGCAGGCCGGTCATGGTGGGTACCCACCAGGTGGGGTTCGGCTTGGGGCCCGGCTCTGGGGCGTTCGGATCGAAGCCCTCGCGGTGGTGGACCTCGGGCTTCTTGCGCTTGCGTGACTCTGGCATGAACCTCTCCTACCGGCTTCCCGGGGGGCACAACCGGCCCCACGACTGACCTAAGCTTAGTGTTGCTTCTGCCAGGCACGTTCACCGGCACCACGGGAGGGGAGATATGGCCGAGCAGGCACCCGTCCGCTGGTGGTGGCCGCGCGGCTCCACCGTGGGCCTGTTCGCGGTGGCGGTGGCGGCTGGCGTCCTCTTCTCCTCGACGGCGCAGCTCTTCCGGGACGCAGACGACTCGCGCCCCTCGGACCTCGCGGGATTGATCCGGGAGGAGAACGCCCGCGTGGACGCCCTCACCGATGAGATCGCCGAACTGCGCGAGGAGCACCAGCGGCTCGTGGAGGCCTCCTCGATCGATCTCGTCCGGCCCAGCGCGGAACTCGTAAACTCCGGCGCCGGCACCACCCTGGTGGGAGCGGGCCTCCGGGTGCGGATGTGGGACGCCCCCAACGTGATCCCGGAGGGGTCCCAGTTCGATGTGAACGATCTGGTGATCCACCAGCAGGACCTCGAGGGTGTCATCAACGCCCTCTGGGCGGGGGGCGCGGAGGGAATCAGCGTCCAGGGCCAGCGGCTGACCACCAAGAGCGCGGTGCGCTGCATCGGAAACGTCCTCCTCCTGCACGGCCGCCAGTACTCCCCGCCGTACGTGATCGATGCGATCGGGGACCCCGCCCAACTCCGTGAGGCCCTCGGAGACTCGCCAGCGGTCCAGATCTACCTGCAGTATGTGGAGCAGGTGGGCCTCGGCTGGCAGGTCTCCACCGTCTCGGAACTGACCCTGCCCGCTGCCGCCGATTCCTCCTTCACCTACGCACAGGAACTCTGATGACAACGGAGCACACGCCCTTGGAGCGCCACCCGGACACCGAAACCCCGGACGCACCCGGCGCCCACTCT
>JAUNRP010000187.1 GCA_030544165.1 bacterium | reverse complement strand
GCCGAGTGTGGCCGAGGGTGGCCGAGGGCGAGTGGGCGGGCCCCGCCGCCGCAGAACTCAGCCCCAGGCGATGGGGCCCTCCGAGCCGGCCTCGTACTCCTCGAGCGGCACCTTTCCCGCCTTCCACGCGGCGAGCACCGGCTCCACGATCCGCCAGCACTCCTCGGCCACGTCCCCGCGCACGGAGAGCAGTGGATCGCCGGTGATGATGCCCTCGAGGATCTCGCCGTAGGGCCGCAGCATGCTCTCTCCGAGCGAGGCACCAAGGGGGGTCATCTCGAAGTTCCACGCGTTCCCCCCGCCGTTGGTGGCCACCACCAACTGGATGGTCTCCGGAGCCATCCCCAGGACCAGCATGTTGGAGGGCGCCCCGCCCTCGAAGCCCTCCGGCAGGTACGGCGCGTCCTTGAAGTGGATGATCGAGGCGCGCAACCCGCCCCCGAGCGCCTTGCCGCTGCGCATCCGGAACCGCACGCCAGCCCAGCGGGCGGTGCGGACCTCCACGTCCAGCTCGGCGAGCGTCTCGGTCTCGTTGGCGGGATCCACGCCCTCCTCGTCCACGTAGGAGGGGATCTCCCGGCCCTCCACGGATCCGGCCGTATACCGGGCGCGCCGGGAGGACGTGGCGGGATCGTCATCCCAGAGTCGCACCTGGCGCAGGGTGTGGGCCATGAGGTCGCGCACCTCGAGCTCGTCGATCCGGGCGGGTGCCTCCATCGCCAGGATGGCGAGCACCAGGAGCAGGTGGCTCTGGATCATGTCCACGAGTGCCCCGGCGTGATCGTAGTAGCCCGCGCGGCCCTCTAGGGCGAGCTGCTCGTCCACCACGATGTCAACCGAGGCGATGTTGGCGGCGTTCCACACCGGCTCGAACACCCGGTTCCCGAACCGCAGTCCCAGCAGGTTGAGCACTGTGGCCTTGCCCAGGAAGTGGTCCACCCGGAAGATCTGCTCCTCCGGGACGAGCGTGGTGAGCAGCGCGTTGAGCGCCGCCGCGGACTCGTGCGAGGAGCCGAACGGCTTCTCCAGGGCGAGGCGCAGCCCCTCCGGCAGCTCGATCCCCCTCATCGCCTCGCACGCCCGCTCGGTGACCGCCGGGGGGAGCGCGAAGTAGAGAATCGTGGGGCGCCCCGGCTCGTCCACGCGGCCGAGGAATCCACCAAGCGCCTCCTGGTCCGTCACATCCAGCACCTCGAAGTGGGTGGCCGCCAGCAGTGGCGAGAGCTCGTCCTGCGGGCATCCGCCCTCGGCCAGCGCCTCCGAGACCCGCGCCTTCCACTCGTCCTGGGAGATCTCCTCATTCGAGGCGCCGATCAGGCGCACGTCGTAGGCCCGCCGATTGCGCAGGAGCGTGCCGAGCCCGGGCAGGAGGAGGCGGGTGGTGAGATCGCCCGTGGCGCCGAGGATGACGAGCGTGACGCTGGTGTGGGTCATGGGTGCGAGACTATCCGGAACCCCTGTCACATTCCTCACATGGCGGTTAGGCTGGGCACCGCAACCGCTGGATCCGTTGCCGCGGTGCGGAAGGTGGGGGAACGTGACACCCGTGGGGAGCGGGTGGGCCCCCTCGTGCCGCAGCCGGGATCCGCGGACCTGACGAAGGAGTCCGATGTCTCGCACGCCAGCCCCTCACCGCACCCGCCTGGTCTCAGCCCTCGCAGCAGGCGCACTCGCCTTCTCGGGAGCCGCCCTCGCCACCCTCGCCCCTGCGGCACCTGCTGCCGCGGCGACGGCGGCAGTCACCCTCGTGGGCGACCTCCAGTCCGAGCTGGGCTGCTCGGAGGACTGGCAACCCGCGTGTGGGGCAACCGCCCTGGCCGATGACAACGGAGACGGCATCTGGACCGGGACATTCGACGTCCCGGCAGGGGAGTGGGAGTTCAAGGTCGCCATCAACAACTCGTGGGATGAGGCCTACGGGATCGAGGGCGAGAATGTCCCGCTGCGCCTGGGCGCCCAGACCACCCTCACCTTCTCCTTCGATGACGCCACCAACCGGATTTCGCTCAGTGCCCCCGAGCTGCCGGGCGAGTACACAGACGCCGATGTCGCGCTCGTCACCGCCCCCTTCCGTGATCCGGGGGAGGGCAACACCTTCTACTTCGTGATGACCGACCGCTTCGAGAACGGCGATCCCAGCAACGACCGCTGCATCGCCACCGGCCACGCCGGGGATGGCGGGGAGCTGCCGGTGGACTGCGAGCAGACCGACCGGCTCACCACCGGGTTCGATCCCACGGACAAGGGCTTCTTCCACGGCGGGGACATCCAGGGCCTGAGGGACCGGCTCGAGTACATCGACGGGCTGGGCACCACGGCGATCTGGCTCACCCCCTCGTTCGTGAACCGGCCCGTCCAGGGAACCGGCGATGACGCGAGCGCCGGGTACCACGGCTACTGGATCACCGACTTCACCCAGTTCGATCCCCACTTCGGCACCAATGCGGAACTTGAGGCCTTCATCGCCGAGGCACATGCGCGGGACATCAAGGTCTACTTCGACATCATCACGAACCACACGGCGGACGTGATCTATTACGAGGGCCACGAGGGCGTGAACCCGCCCTACATCTGGAAGGCCGATGACCCGTACGTGGACGTGAGCGGCACCGCGTTCGATCCCTCCGACTACGCGGGTGGCGGCCAGGCGATGCCGCTCATGCACCCGGACGAGCGCTCCTTCCCCTACACCCCGGTGATCCCGGAGGGGATGGAAGAGGCGAAGTTCCCCCTGTGGCTGAACGATCCCACGCTCTACCACAACCGCGGATTCGACCCGGGTTGGCCCCAGGGCGAACCAGCCCTCTACATGGACTTCGGTGACCTCGATGATCTGATGACCGAGAACCAGATCGTGGTGGACGGCATGATCGAGATCTACGAGGCATGGGTGGACCTCGGCATCGACGGCTTCCGCATCGACACCGTCAAGCACGTGGACACCCAGTTCTGGCGCGAGTTCACCGCCGCGATCTCCGAGCACGCCGCGGAGGACTTCTTCATGTTCGGCGAGGTCTACGATGCGGACGCGCGCCTGCTCTCGCCCTACGTGCGCACCACGGACATGAACTCGGTGCTGGACTTCGCCTACCAGTCCGCTGCCACCAACTACGCCCGCGGCTTGTCCGCGGCCGGCCTCACCGGCCTGTTCGCCGCGGACGACTACTACACCACGCCCTCCTCGTCCGCCTCGGCCCTTCCCACCTTCCTCGGGAACCATGACATGGGCCGCGTGGCCTTCATGCTGAGGAACGCCGGGAACCTCGAAGACCGCGTGGAGCTCGCCAACGAGCTGATGTTCCTCACCCGCGGCCAGCCGGTGGTCTACTACGGCGACGAGCAGGGCTTCATCGGAGATGACGGTGACAAGGATGCCCGCGAGTCGATGTTCCCCTCGCAGGTGGACTCCTACAACGACAACGTGCTCGTGGATGGAAGCCGGTACGCGGACCGCACGCCGTTCGATGCGGCAGCCCCGCTCTACCAGCACATCGCCACCCTCGCGGAGTTGCGCCACTCCCACCCGGCACTCGCCACCGGCGCGCAGATCGAGCTCCACGCCGATGGTGGCACCTACGCCTTCGCCCGCGTGGACCGCGATGAGAAGGTCGAGTACGTGGTCGCCCTCAACAACGGCACGTCCGCCGTCCAGGCCACGTTCGCCACCCTCACCCCGGGCGCCACCTACTCACCGCTCTACGGGACGACGACGGAGCTCACCTCGGGTGGCGACGGTTCCGTCACGCTTGACATCCCTGCCCTCTCCGCGGTGGTCTACCGGGCGGAGGCCCCGGTGGCACCGGCCGAGGAGCAGGCCATCACGGTGGCGGGCCTCGCCCCCACGGGCGGCCTCGTGCCGATCACGGCGGAGATCGCCGACGATCGCTGGGCGGAGACCTCCTTCGCCTACCGGGTGGTGGGAACGGACGGCTACACCCCGCTCGGTACGGCCGAGACCGATCGTCCGCGGGTCTTCGCCGATTTCTCCCACCTGCCCACCGGAACCGTGGTCGAGGTACGGGCCGTGAGCGCGGACTCGGGTGAGAATCGAGTGGCAGCCTCCACGATCGTCGTCGTGGGAACGGACCTGGGTGCCCCTGCGCCCGAGGCGGGTGAGGTGGACTGGTCCACCGCCGTGACGATTCCGGGCAGCCACAACGCGGCCATGGGGTGCGCCGGTGACTGGCAGCCGGGCTGTGCCGAAGCGCTCCTCGTGCTCGATGAGGCCAGCGGGCTGTACACGGGCACGTGGACCATTCCTGCGGGCAGCTACGAGTACAAGATCGCGGTGGGTGGCTCGTGGGACGAGAACTACGGGGTGGGCGGGATCCCGGGTGGGGACAACGCCTCCTACAGCCTCGCGGAGAGCCAGAGCGTCACCTTCTACTACGATCCGGACACCC
>JAUNRP010000186.1 GCA_030544165.1 bacterium | reverse complement strand
CCGAGAGCAACGCCGCGACCAGCCCATCCACCCGGCGCGCCACATCCCGCGCGGACGCCAACCACGCCAACCGCTCCCGATGCGACGCATGCTTCCGCGCCCCGTGATCCACCGCAGACAACGCAGCCAGCACCGAGGAGAGAACCTCCCCGGTCGCCCGTACTGCCTGCCCCTGTGTCATACCCCGATTCTACTAACTCGAACGACTGTTCGAAACCCTTATCCACAGATTCCCCACCCCCGTTACCAAATCGTTATGAACGGACGAGACCGGGGAGCTGGCGCGGGTCGAGGGGTCGGTCGCTCGATGCGGGAGCCGGACATGGTCGGGACGCCGAACTGGGTGGAGGCACCCGACTGGGTGCGGGGCGCCTGACGCGGGAGCTGGCTGGCGGGCCGGGCGTCGCTAGCCGGATCGCGACGGGCCCCGGGTGGTGGGCGCGGCCATGCCGTGCGAGGCCCGGACACAGGTGCACGTGGGGACCGGTGTGGGTGGCGAATGACGGTTGGGTGGACTCCCAGCCCAGTGCGGGGCGGTTCAGAGAAGACGCGCACGCCCAGCGAGGGGTGAGGAGCGGCGGGAGGGGGCGCCGTCGTCGTCGGAGAAGGGAGAGAGCGGAGGCATCGGACCAGGCCGAGCGATCCCGACCCCGCCGTACGGGACCGCGCTGACGAGGCCGTCCATGCCCGATTCTCCGGAACGCGAGGCTACCGATCGATCCCGGCGGCTGCGGCGTCCAACAGCCAGAGCGTCGAGGCACCGCGCACGCGCGCCACGGGAAGGACCTCCGGACCCTCTCCACCCGCCAACGAGGCGGCCACTGCCTCCGCCTTGTCCGCGCCAGCGGCCACGAACCAGACCTCGTCGGCGTCCTCGAGCTTCTCGCGCGAGAGCGACACCCGCTCGGGCGGCGGCTTGGGGGACTCGGTCACCGCAACGGCTCCCACACCGCCGATCTCGATTTCGTCGCGCCCCGGGAACAGCGAGGCGAGGTGGCCGTCCGGCCCCATTCCCAGGATCACGATCGCGAAGTGGACATCCCGCACCGCATCCGCGTACACCTCAGCGGCCACCGCCACGGTGTCCACCTCGCCCGGCCGCGCCACCTCGTGGATGTTCTCGGCAGGAATCGGCAGCGCATCCAGCAGCGCATCCCGCGCCTGAGAGGCGTTGCGCTCCGCATCCTCCGCGAAGCGCTCATCGCCCCACCACAGGTGCACCTGGCTCCAGTCCACGGCAGCGACGAGAGGCTCATCACGGATCGCCTCGAGCATCCCGATCCCCATGGAACCGCCGGTGAGGGCCACGTGGATCGGCACCTCGAGGGCCTGGCGTTCCATGAGGGCCAGCAGGAGGCGAACGCCGGCGGAGCGGGCAGTCAGGTCAGCGGTAGGGTGGATGAGCACGCGGTCCATGCCACCAGTCTAGGTCGCAGGCAGTGTCAGGGCCGGACGGCGGCGGCGAGGGCCTTGGCGGTGTCAGGCAAGCTCCCGGACGCCCTCAGGACCGGACGGCGGCGGCGAGTGCACGGGCGTAGACCTCGTCCGCATCCAGCCGCCGCAGGTCCTCCATGAGGCAGTCCGAGACCTGCCTCACCGGGAGGTTGGTGAGTTGCTCGCGCCGCCCGGTGCGGTGGATCGTGGCCGCCGTGGCGCCCTTGGGACGGTGGATGTACAACTCCTCATCGCCGAGATCCACCCGCACCGACTCGATCTGGGGTGCGTCCGAGTGTCGGGTGGTGACCGTGACACCAAGGGCCACGCGGAGCCATCCGGCCATGAGGTCCACGGAGGGCCGCGAGAGGTCGCCCTCGATCTCCACGCTGCGCACCTTGTCCGTCTTCCCATCGAGAACCGAGGCGAGGAGTGCACGCCAGAGGGTGATCCGCGCCCAGGCGAGGTCCGTGTCACCGGGCCGGTAGTTGGCCGCGAGGTGGCGGAGGCTCTCGGCGGCGTTCCCCGCACCGATGATGTCCGTGATGCGCCGGCTCGCCATCCGCCCCACCGGCTCCTGGGCGGGATTCTGGGGGGTGCGGCCCACCCACGCGGCCACGATCGGCGTGTCCGGGAGCAGCAACGGGGCCACGAGCGTATCGAGTTCCGCTCCGGCCTTGCCGTGCGGGCGGAGGACCACCACCTCGGACGCCCCGGCGTCGGCTCCAACCCGAATTTCGGCATCCAGCGAGTCCGGTGCGGCGCCGTCGGAGGGCGGTGGAGGATCGGTGTCCACCACGATCACCCGGGACGGGTGTTCGCGGGAGGCCTCGTTCGAGGCTGCGATCGCGGCCTCGGCGTGCTGCTCGCCGTGGGCCATGACGATCAGTGTCAGCACCCGGCCGAGGGCCACCACGCCACCCTCCTCACGGACGCGCACCAGCTCGGCGGCGATCGCGGAGGACGTGGTCGAGTTGAGCTGCAGTCGCATGGATCTCCCTACGGGCGGCGCCACTCGCGGCCATCGGCGGCGAGCATGGCATCGGCGGACTCGGGTCCCCAGGACCCCGGACGGTAGGTGTCGATGGGCGTGGACCTCCAGTGCTCCAGCACGGGATCGAGGATCTGCCAGGAGAGCTCCACCTCCCGCTGCAGCGGGAAGAGCGGTGGATCGCCGAGCAGCACATCCAGGATGAGACGTTCGTAGGCCTCGGGGGAGTTCTCGGTGAAGGCGTGGCCGTAGCCGAAGTCCATCGTCACATCCCGCACCTCCATCGAGGTCCCCGGGATCTTGGCGCCGAACCGGATCGTGACGCCCTCGTCCGGCTGGACCCGGATCACCAGCGCGTTGGCGCCCAGCTCCGCCGTCTGGGAGGACTCGAACGGCAGGAAGGGGGCGCGCTTGAACACCACCGCGATCTCCGTGACCCGGCGCGCCAGCCGCTTTCCGGTGCGCAGGTAGAAGGGAACGCCCGCCCAGCGCCTCGTATCCACATCCAGCCGGATCGCCGCGTACGTCTCGGTGGTGGACTCCGGGCTCATGCCCTCCTCCTCGAGGAACCCCCGGACCTCCGCGCCGCCCTGCCAGCCCGCACCGTACTGTCCCCGGGCCGTGTGCACGTCCAGGTCCTCCGGGAGCCGCACGGCCGAGAGCACCTTCACCTTCTCCGCCCGCAGGTCCGCGGCATCGAAGCTGGTGGGCTCCTCCATGGCGGTCAGCGCGAAGAGCTGGAGGAGGTGGTTCTGGATCACGTCCCGCGCGGCACCGATCCCGTCGTAGTACCCGGCGCGCGATCCGATCCCGATGTCCTCCGCCATGGTGATCTGCACATGGTCCACGTAGTGCGCGTTCCACACCGGCTCGAACAGCCCGTTCGCGAAGCGCAGCACCAGCAGGTTCTGCACCGTCTCCTTGCCCAGGTAGTGGTCGATCCGGAACACCGACTCCTCCGGGAACACCCGCGAGACCACCGCGTCCAGTTCGCGCGCGGACTCGAGATCGTGCCCGAACGGCTTCTCGATCACCACCCGCCGGAATGCCCCGTTCTGCGGGGAGGAGAGCCCCGAGCGCTCCAACTGCCCCAGCACCTTCGGGAACGAACTCGGCGGCACCGAGAGGTAGAAGACATGGTTCCCGAGCGTTCCCCGCTCCTCGTCCACCTCCGCCACGGTCTGCGCGAGGCGGTCGAATCCGGCGTCGTCGTCGAAGTCCCCCGAGACGAAACGGATCCGATTCGCCAGGTGACGCCACGTGCGCTCGTCGAACGGGGTGCGCGCGCCCGCCTCCACTGCCACCCGCACGAAGTCCACGAACTGCTCGAGGCTCCAGTCCCGCCGCGCGTACCCCGTGAACGCGAACGACGGCGGCAGCAACCCGCGATTCCACAGGTCGTAGATCGCCGGGAGGAGCTTCTTCTTGGCCAGGTCTCCCGTCACGCCGAACAGCACCACGCCCGCAGGCGGCGCGATCCGGGGGAGCCTGCGGTCCTCGGGCACGCGCAGCGGGTTGGTCATGCCAGCATTATGGACAGGTGCCCCGCGGCGGTGCGAGCACCGTCCGCCGACTGGTGACCCGCTCCCGTTCCGTCCGTCCTCCGTCCCCTCCGCACCCCGCCCCCTCCGCGCCCCACTCCCACGAGTTGCTCGGCAATCCTCACAGGTGCTCGAGTGATGTCACTGCGCATGTGTGAGGAATTCCGAGCACCTTCCGTGTGGGGTGGGGCCGCGGGGGGTGGGGTGGGGCGCGTGGGACCCCGTCTGGTGCGGGAGGCGGGGCGACGACGGAGCCCGGGTTGCGTCGTCGGGGATCACCCCAGCGGGAGGCGGGGCGACGACGGCGCGCGGGTTTCGCCGTCGGGGGACGTGCCAGCGCGCGTAGGCTGGGAGGCAACCAAAAGGAGGCCCAGTGACCACCGCACCCCCCACCCAGGCGAACGAACTGGCAAGGCGCTACCAGGCCGCGATCGCGGCGCTGGTGCCGGAGCCGAGGGTGAGCCTCGCGCCCGGCGCGGAGCGGC
>JAUNRP010000185.1 GCA_030544165.1 bacterium | reverse complement strand
ATCCACGGTACTGCAGCCAGTCACCCCACCGGCCGCAACTCCAACAGCCCGCCGCCCGCGCCGTCCTCGAGCACCCAGATCGCGCCATCAGGGGCCTCATCCACGGCCCGGATCCGCTCCCCCATGTCCCACTCCCCGGCCAGCTCGCCGCTCTCCACGTCCAGCGCCACCCGCACCAGCACCTGCCCGGACAGCCCGCCGAGCACCGCGGAATCCTGCCAGCCGGTGAACAGCTCGCCCCGGTAGATCAGCAGGTTGCCCGGCGAGATCGAGGGCACCCACCACGCCACAGGCCCTCGGAAGCCGTCACCGTCCTGGTGGTCCGGGATCGCCCCTCCCCCGTAGTGCGCACCCATCGAGGCGAGCGGCCACCCGTAGTTCTCGCCCCGCGCGAGCAGGTTCAGCTCGTCCCCGCCCTGCGGCCCCATCTCGGAAACCCAGATCGCGCCGGAGGAATCCTCCGCGATCCCGAGCGGGTTGCGGTGCCCGATCGTCCAGAACTCCGCCGCCACGCCACCGTCGGACTCCCACGGGTTCCCCGGCGCCGGATCCCCATCCAGCGTGAGCCGCAGGACCTTCCCGAGGTTCGTGTCCATCGCCTGCGCCGGGTCCATCTCCTGCCGGTCCCCCGAGGTCACGAACAGGTGCTCCCCCTGGATCAGGAGCCGCAGCGAGAAATGCCCGTTGCCCCCCGCCGGCGACTGCTCCCACAGCACCTCCAGCCCCTCCAACTCCGCCGAATCCACATCCAGCCGCGCCCGGCCCACCACACCGTGCGACCCCTCATCGTGCCCCCGCACCCAACTGAGGTAGATGGTCCCGTCCTCCTCGAACGTGGGCCCCGGGACCACATCGTGCAGCCCGCCCTGGCCCGCATGCCGCACCTCAGGCACGCCAGCCACCTCACGCACCTCGCCCGTGGCCTGGTCCCGGAGCTGCAGCGCCCCCACCCGCTCCGCAACCAGCAGGTACTCGGTCCCGGGCAGGAACGCCATCGCCCACCCCTCGTTGAACGTCCCGTGCTCGGTGGTGGTGAATTCCTCGACGACGACGACGGGCTCACCTTCCTCCGTCCCCTCACCGTCCGGCGCGGTCGGTTCCGCCGTCGGGGCGACGACGGAGGGCGAGTCCGCTGGAACGGGAGACGGGGCTGGTGGGCTGGGCTCCGTCGTCGGGTCGACGACGGAGGGCGAGTCCGCTGGCACGGGAGACGGGGCTGGGGGGCTGGGCTCCGTCGTCGGGCCGGATTCTGGGGCGCACCCGGCGAGGGCGAGCGACGTGACGGCGGCGAGGACGAGGAGGCGGCGCATCTCTCCAGCGTAGGTTGGCGGGGCTGGGCGCTCTCGCGGAAATGTCGAAGGGATCGACATATCCCCAAAACGTGTCGAAATTTAGCCTATTTTTCGACACGTCCAGCCCACATCGGTATGCTCCGTACATGTGGACCCACCCGGAGCGGCCGTATCAGGACCTTCCTGCACTCCCTCCTGACGTGGAGGTCGAGACGCCGCAGGTCCTGAAAGCGACACTTGCCGCGAGCCGTGCACTCGCGCGCCTGGATGGCGCATGCAGGAGGCTTCCGGACCCATCGATGCTGATCAATCTGATCCCACTGATGGAGGCACAGGCCTCCAACGAGATCGAGAACATCGTCACCACGAATGATGAGCTCTTCATGGCCGCCCACGGAGCGGCCCTGGACCTGACCCCGCAGGTGAAGGAGGCTCTCCGTTACCGCGAGGCGCTGCGGGCCGGGTTCGATTCGCTGGCATCAAGGCCCATCACCACGCAGACCGCCATCAACATCAATTCGCACATTCAGGGCCGGGCAGCTGTCATTCGCGATGCGCCGGGAACGTTCATCGGCAATCCCGAATCCGGCACACGCATCTACACCCCTCCCGAGGGGCGGGGAGTGATCCTCGACCACCTGAGCGCGTGGGAGCGATTCCTCCACGGGGACCACGGCATCGACCCGCTCATCGTCATGGCATTGGCCCACTACCAGTTCGAGGCGATCCATCCGTTCTTCGACGGCAACGGGCGGACCGGCCGAATTCTGAACATTCTCATTCTCATTGAGAACGGCTTGCTCGAACTGCCGCTCCTCTACCTCTCGGGCCACATCATGCGCCACAAGGACGAGTACTACTCACTGTTGGACGGCGTGACGCGGCGCGGCGAGTGGAGCGAGTGGATCCTCTTCATGGTGCGGGCCGTGGAATCGACCTCCCAGTGGATGATGAACCTGATCGACGAGACCGACCTGCTCCGCTCCACCATGGAACGAGACATCCGCCTGAGCAATGCTCGCGTCCCCGCCGCAGAACTGACTCGCCTCCTGTTCACACAGCCGTACCTCCGCATCGAGAATGTGGTGGATGCCGGACTCGCGCAGCGCCAGACGGCAGCAAAGTGGCTCTCGGCACTCGCGGACCAGGGCCTGATCACCAAGGAACGCGTGGGGAGGAACCTCGTGTTCGTGAACCATCGGCTTCTGGGCGCGTTCTTCTCCGCTCCGCTGCCTGACTAGGCGCGCGAGCCCGCGCAGTGTGCACGGCTGCTGCCTCGCCGGTCTAGCGTGGGTCCCATGAGACGGAGTGATGCGGGACGGCTCGAGGTCATTGCGGGCCCGATGTTCTCGGGGAAGTCGGAGGAGCTGCTGCGCCGGGTGCGGCGCGCGAAGCTCGCGGGGCTCGACGTGGAGGTGGTCAATCACGCCATGGATGCGCGGTACGGCGAGGGCTCGGTCTCCTCGCACGCGGGGCTCTCGATCTCCTCGATTCCGGTCTCTGAGGCGAGTGATCTGGCGGGGCTGTTCGAGGGGCGGGAGCTGGACATCCTCGCGATCGACGAGGCGCAGTTCTTCGGGCCGGGGCTGATTCCCGCGGTTGATTCGTTGCTGGCGCGCGGGATCACGGTGCTGGTGGCGGGCCTGTGCGTCACGTACGACGCGCGGCCCTTCGAGCCCATCCCCTCCCTCATGGCCGTTGCCGAGGAGGTGGTCAAGCTCACCGCGGTCTGCACGGTGTGCGGGGCGGATGCGGCGTTCCACCAGCGCGTGCACGATCCCGGCGTGGGCGATTCGCGGGTGCCGGTGGCCGCGCACGTGGGCGGGGTGGAGACCTACGAGGCGCGGTGCCGCAGGCACGTGGAATTTCCGACGACGGCGTGAGTCCGCGGCGTTCGTGGAGCCGCGGCGCGGGGACAGCCAGAGTCAGGGACCGAGGAGCGCCAGGGGAATCACAGCAACGCCGTCGCGACGCCGGTACGCGTGGGTTCCTGTGGTGATGACCGCCAGATCAGCAACCCTCTCCGGGATCTGATCCCGCAGCCACCTGAGATGACGCACGTCGTGGTCGGTTACCGAAGGCGCAAGCTTCACTTCGAGCGCGAGAATCTGACCTTCAGGGCCCTCCACGATGAGGTCCACCTCGCGGTCGCCGCCACTCATGCGTAGGTGATACACCCGCGCCTCGCTCGCTTGAGCCATCACTCGCACACCGAGGGTTGCAAGTGACTCGAAGAGTGGACCTGCCATGTGAGCACCTGATCCCCCCACGAGACGTGGAGCTGTGAGTCCAAGGAGACTCACCGCCAGGGCCGGGTCAGCAAGTTGGTGCTTTGGCGCCTGTTGCAATCGACGGATGGGATTGTTTGCTGGAATCCACCCGGGGACCGGATCGAGCAACCAGAGTTTGGTGAGGTGGTCCCGGTAGGCGATCGTGGTGGTGGTCGCCGGTTGGGTCCCATCCCCACCCGTAGTTGCGTCGAGAATCCGGGAGTATGAGGTGGTGGTGGAAGAAGCGGCAGCGTATGCGGCGAGCCACCGCTTCAACACCTCCGGTCGGCGAACGCCGAAGCCGAGTTCAGGCAGATCCCGATCGATGACGGCCTGTACGTAGGAGTCGAGAAGGCCCCGCCGGAGCCGAGGCGCTGCCGCACTGATTGCGGGAAAACCGCTCGATACGATGGCATCCACATACTGCGCCAGTTCGAGGTTCGAGGACCCACCCACCGGCGCCGCTGTTCCCTCCAGAAGATGCGACATCGACACGGTTGGAACGACGCCGCCCCTCTCATGGAGGGCCATGGGGCGCATGCGAAGGGACAGAATTCGTCCCGCACCGCTGTGGGTTCCCGAAGGGTCCGATGGGCTCGCCGAACCTGTGAGCAGGAACCGTCCTGGAAGAGCACCGTCATCGACCTGGCGCCGGACCGCATCCCAGACCTGAGGGACACGCTGCCATTCGTCAAGCAGGAGTGTTCCGGGTCCGACGCTGGAGAAGTCAAAGTCCGCGCGGGCGACTTCCTGTTGGGCGGGCCTATCCAAGAACCATGTTGTGGCCGCACGCCGCACTGCGGTGCCCGTCTTTCCGACTCCCTTGGGCCCATCGATCGCAATCGCCGGGGCGAGCGGGAGTAACTCATCAAGCTCGAGGTCGATTGTTCGCCGCAAGTAGTCCACACGCC
>JAUNRP010000184.1 GCA_030544165.1 bacterium | reverse complement strand
CCCACCCCCAAGGAGATCCCACGTGCTCGATGACGCCCTGCTCGACCGCATCCGTTCCCGCGCCGCCGCCGTTGATCGCGAGAACGGCTTCCCCTGGGAGGACCTCGAGGACCTGAAGGCAGCCGGCTACTTCACGGCGATGGTCCCGGCCGAGCGCGGGGGAGGCGGGCTCACGCTCACCGAGATGACCGAGGTCCAGCAGCGGCTCGCGGGCGCGGCCCCGGCCACGGCGCTCACGTTCAACATGCACCAGATCTGGGTGGGCGTGGCCAACACGATGGCGCTCATGGGCGATGACCGCGCGGACTTCCTCCTGGACGCCGCGATGGAGGGGGAGATCTTCGCGTTCGGCATCTCGGAGGCCGGCAACGACCTGGTGCTCTTCGGCTCGCAGATCGAGGCGCGCCCGGACGATGAGGGCGGCTTCTCCTTCCACGGCACCAAGATCTTCACCTCCGGCTCCCCGGCGTGGACCATGCTCGGCACCTACGGCCAGGACAACACGGACCCGGAGAACCCGAAGTCCGTCTACGGATTCGTGCGCCGGGACGGCGGCGGTTTCGAGATCAGGGAGGACTGGGACACGCTCGGCATGCGCGGCTCGCAGTCCTGCACCACCATCCTGGACGGCGCCCACGCCCCCGCGGACCGTATCCTCGGCATCTTCCCGCCGGGGCCGGCCATGGAACCGGTTCTGTTCGGCATCTTCGCCAACTTCGAGATCCTCGTGGCCGCCGTCTACACCGGGATCGCCCGCCGTGCCCTGGACCTCGCCATCGAGACGGTGCAGAAGCGCACCTCCCGCGCCGCCGGAGGCGCCCCCTACTCCAACGACCCCGCCATCCGCCACCGCATCGCCTCCGCCGCGATCGCCCTGGACGGCATCGCCCCCCAGCTCACCTCGCTCGCCGACGACGTCGCCTCCTTCCAGCCCGAGCGTCACGGCGCGCTGTGGTACCCCAAGCTGTCCGCGCTGAAGGTGCGCGCCACCGAGGTGGCCAAGGACGTGGTGGAGGAGGCGATCCGCTCCGCCGGCGGCCCCTCCTACTACTCCTCCAACGAGCTCTCGCGCCTCTACCGGGACGTGCTCGCGGGGATCTTCCACCCCTCGGATGACGAGTCCCTCCACAACGCGTGGGCGAACGCCATGCTGGGGCCCGTCCAGGAGTGGCCGCCCGCGGAGTAGGGGAGGTTCGCTAAGGCCGCTGGGCGAACCTGTCCAGCAGCTTGGTGTCCCCGGAGACGATGAGGGTGTCCGAGGGGTTGATCCGGGTCTCGGCGGTGGCGTACTCGAACGGCTCGCCCGGGGACTTCACCCCGATCACCTGGAGGCCGTACTTCTTGCGGATCCCGGACTCCTCGAGGGTGAAGCCGTGGGTCTCGCGCGGCGGGCGCATCTTCACGATGGTGAAGCCGTCCTCCATCTCGATGTAGTCGAGCATGCGGCCGGAGACCATGTGGGCCACGCGCTGGCCGGCGTCCGCCTCCGGGTAGACCACGTGGTGGGCGCCGATCCTGCGCAGGATCCGCCCGTGCTCCCCGGAGATGGCCTTGGCCCAGATCTGCGGGGTGCCGAGGTCCACCAGGTTTCCGGTGATGAGCACCGAGGCCTCGATCGAGGTGCCCACTCCCACCACCGCGGTGGAGAATTCGGCGGCGCCCACCTGGGCGATCGCATCCGGGTTGGCCGCGTCCGCCTCCACGATCGGGATGCGCCCGGACCACTGCTCCACGGTGCGCGGATTCGTCTCGAGCGCGAGGACCTCCTTGCCCATGCGCTCGAGCGTGATGGCGATCGCGGTGCCGAACCGGCCGAGCCCGATCACGAGCGTGGCACCCTCGCGGGCCCTCTTCTCAGCCATGTACTCCTCCTGATCGTGGAAACGACTATCCGATCGACGGCCGCTCTTCCGGCATCCGGATCACGCGCTTGTTGGAGCGTACCGCCAGCGCCGCGGCCAGAGTCATGGTCCCGGTGCGCCCGGCGAACATGAGCGCCACCAGCACGTACTTGGCGGCCGGCGGAAGGTGCTCCGTGATTCCCGTGGACAGCCCACACGTGGCGAACGCCGAGATCGCCTCGTAGAGCACCCGGTCCAGCCCGTAGTCGGTGAAGTGCAGCAGCAGCAGCGTGGAGATTCCCACCAGGGTGGACCCAAGGAAGGCCACGGCCACGGCGAGGCGGAGGGTCTGGTGAGGGATCCGTCGTCGGAAAGCCTCCACGTCCTTGTCACCGCGGGCCTCCGCGAGGATCGCGAGCACGAGCACGGCGAACGTGGTCACCTTGATGCCGCCCGCCGTGGAGGCGGTGCCGCCGCCCACGAACATGAGCGCGTCCTGGAGGAACCAGGTGGCCTCGCCCATCTCCGAGATCGGGAGGGGGGCGAGCCCCGAGGAGCGCGAGCTCACCGAGTGGACCAGCCCCTGCAGGATCTTCTCGTGGAACTGCAGCGAGCCGAACGTGGCGGGGTTGTTCCACTCGAAGAACGGGATCGCGATTCCCGCCCCGAGCGCGAGGATGCCGTAGGTGCTGAGCGTGAGCTTGGTGTGGAGGGTCCAGCGGCGGGGCGTACGCCAGCGCCGGGCCACGTTCAGGAGCACCGGGAAGCCCACGGCACCCATGAAGGTGCCGAAGAAGATGGGGAGGTTCATCCACCAGTCGCCGGCGTAGGGGACCAGGCCCTCCGGCATGATCACGAAGCCCGCATTGTTGAAGATCGACTCCGCCATGAACAGCGCGTGCCACAGCGCGCTGCCGGGGGACTCCCCGAGCGTGAGGAACCGCGGGAACAGCACGAGTGTGAGGGCGGCCACCACCACGAGCGAGGCGATGATCACCGTGCGCACGAGCGAACCCACCTCGCCGAGCCGCTCCGTCTTGGTCTCGCCCGCCGTCAGCATCCGCTGGGTGAGCCCGATGTGCTTGGACACGGTGAGCGCGAGGATCGAGGAGAGCGTCATCACGCCGAGACCGCCCACCGCGATCCCGAACATGATCACCACCTGCCCGAACGTGGACCAGTACTCGGCGGTGTTCACCGTGGCGAGCCCGGTCACGCACACGGCGGAGGTGGCGGTGAACAGCGCGTCCACGAACGGGGCGCGCTCGCCGGATGCGGTGGCGATCGGGAGGGAGAGGAGCGCCGTCACGATCCCGATCACGCCCGTGAAGACCAGGAGGACGAGCCGCGCGGGGGAGCGTTCGGCCACCCCGTCCACCCAGTCACGGATGCGGGCCCACCAGCCGTCCTCGCGGTCCACAACCCTCCCTCGGGGCTCCTGCCGGCGCCTCTTGGCGCGGGCTACGCGCCCAACTCTAGTGAGGGTGCACGTGTGCGCACGCTAGCGTGAGGTGCATGCGTCCGGTGATGGTGTGGTCCGAGGACCTCCTCGCCTACGACTTCGGCCCCGGCCACCCCATGGACCCCGTCCGCCTGCGCCTCACCCGGGACCTCGTGGCCTCCCTTCGCCTGGACCGCTCCTTCCGGCTGGTGGAGCCCCGTATTGCCGACGACGACGAGCTCGCCCTGGTCCACCACCGCGCCTTTATCGCGGCGGTACGTTCCGCCGGGGATTCCTTGCGTGGCGATGTGGCGTTCGGCCTCGGGGCCAGCGAGGAGGAGATGGCGGACACCCCGGTGTTCGCGGGGATGCACGAGGCGGCGGCCCGCCTGGTGGGCGGGACGATCGAGGCGGTGCGTGCCGTGGGCTCGGGGACGGCGCCGCGGGCGGTGTTCTTCGGGGGCGGGATGCACCACGCGATGCCGGGCGCGGCGGCGGGCTTCTGCATCTACAACGATGCGGCCGTGGCGATCGCGGACCACCTGGAGCGCGGGGGAGGGGACGTGGTGTACATCGATCTGGACGTGCACCACGGCGATGGGGTGGAGCGGGCGTTCGCCGATGATCCCCGGGTGACCACGATCTCCGTGCACCAGCACCCACGCTCCCTGTTTCCGCACACCGGGTACTCCCAGGACGTGTGTGGCGGTTCGGCCGTGAACCTGCCCCTGCCGGAGGATGTGGACAATGCCGGGTGGATGCGCGCCGTGGAGGCGGTGGTGGAGCCGGTGGTGCGGGAGGTGCGTCCTTCCCTGGTGGTCTCCCAGCATGGGGCTGATCCCCACCGGAACGATCCGCTGGCGTCGCTCGGGCTCTCGGTGGAGGCCCTGACAGAGGGCGCACGGCTCGTGCGCAGTGTGGCGGAACGGTACGCGGCCGGAAGGTGGGTGGCGCTGGGAGGCGGCGGGTACGACGTCGCCGATGCGGTACCCCGGGCCTGGGCCGCGCTCGTTGCCGTGGTGGCGGACGTGGAGGTGCCGGCTGCGCTGGGGGACGGGGCGGCGGTGCGGTGGCGGCCGTACGCGGAGGGCCACGATCCGGCGGACCCCGTGGACCGGGCGATCACCGCCACGAGGAACGCGGCGTTCCCGGGATTGGGCCTGGACCCCCTGACGGCGTGAGGGTGAGGCTCG
>JAUNRP010000183.1 GCA_030544165.1 bacterium | reverse complement strand
GAACTCCTCGATCTCCTCCTCCGGAACCTCGCCCTCCTCCGAGTCCCCCTCCGAGTCCTCCTCGATCACGCCGGTCACGCCGGCCTCCTCGAGGACCTCTGCGGCCACGTAGATGGGTGCGCCGGTTCGGGCGGCCAGCGCAATGGAGTCCGAGGGACGCGCGTCCACCGAACGCTCCCCCTCGGCAGTCTGCAGGCTGATCACGGCGTAGAAGGTCCCACCCTCGAGCCGGGTGACCGCCACCTGGGTCACCGAGGCGCCCGTCTCATCGAGGAGCTTCGACATGAGGTCGTAGGACATGGGCCTCTCCGCAGTCATCTGCTCCACGGAGAGCATGATCGCGTTCGCCTCCTGCACGCCGATCCAGATGGGCAGGAGCTTCTGCTCTCCGGCACCCACCGGCCGGAGGATCACCACGGGTTCGCCGCGAGCGTCCAGGGCGAGCGTTGCCACTTCCACGAGGATCATGTGGCTCCCTTCCATTCACTCCATCGTATGCCTCTGGTCAGCATGGTTCCGCCCGGAGGGTGACGAACCCGGGGTGGGCGCGTGCGCACACTGGGTCCATGAGACGTCGAGTACTGACGGCTCTCGGAGCCGTGACGCTGATTCTCGCGGGCTGCACGCCGAGCCTCCCGCGGGCGCCCGAATCTCCCACCACCACGTCAGCTGTGACGATCTCCCCCACCGCGCCGGACGCCACGCGGACGCCGGAACCCACGCCGTCGCCGTCGCCCGAACCGACACCCGAGCCCACCCCAGAACCCACACCCGAAGCCACCGAGGCGGCCCCGGCCTACCAGACCCCGGGCGATTTCCTGAAGCTCTCCTGGGATGCCCCACCCAGCATTGAGGGCGCGGGATTCCCCCTCACCCGGGGGATGAACGGGTACAAGGTGATGGCGGTCCGCGAGGCGCTGGGACTCCCGGTGAACGGCACGGCCAGCACGGTTGACCAGCCCATGCTGGATGCGGTGGCGGAGTTCCAGCGCGAGCAGGGAATCGGGGTGGACGGGATCGTGGGGCCCGTGACGTGGGATGCGTTGGGGTTCCGCGCCGAGGACTGGACGGCGCTCGATGCCTACGTGGCGCCGCTGCGGACCGATCCCACGATGGACAGGGAGGTCCTCATCGAGGAGTTCATCGCCGAGGCGATGCGGTACGTCGGATCCCCCTACGTGTGGGGCGGGGCCAACCATCCTGATCACGGCGCGGACTGCTCGGGGATGGTCCTCCAGGCGATGTACGCGGTGGGGCTCGATCCGGTCAGCATCGATCCCGTCAAGCACGCCCTCCCCGAATACCGCACCACCCGTGAGCTGTTCGGGCACCCGGGCCTGATGCACGTGCCGGTGTCAGAGAGCCAACGCGGAGACCTGCTGTTCTACGCCGGAGACAATGGCACCGGCCTGATCTACCACATGGCCATCGACCTGGGTGACGGCACCATGATCGAGGAATCCGAACCGGCGGGGAAGATCTCCCCCATCCGCTCCACCAACCTCGTGGCGGAGGCGGTCCGGCCACTCCCGTGAGTACATCTAGGCCTCGGCGAGCCTGCGCTCGTACCTCGGTTCCTCTCCCAGCGCCCCGGACACCTTGGTGAAGCCGATGTTCTCGTAGTAGTCCGGCCCCCCGACGGCGGAGCGCACCCTGGTCACGCCCAGTTCCGTCCACGCGGAGGTGCGGGAGAACACGAACCGCCCCGGGGTGAGGTCCCGGTAGGGCGGGGTCACGTAGTCCACGTCCAGCTCGGCCACGTCACCCTCCTGGGAGGCGAGCACGAGGCCCACCACCTCATCGCGATTCATGACAACGAAGGCGTGATCGGAGTGCGCGGCCTCGCGGAATGCGGGAAAGAGGGAGCGAATCTCGCTGCCGTGGCGCTCCAGGAGGTAAACCACGATCTCGGCGCCCGGGCTGGTGGTGAGGGTCTGGTAGACGCGGGCATCATCCCGGGTCCGCCACAGCTTGATGAGGTGATAGATCTGGATGGCGGAGAGCGCGGCATTGAGGCCCGCCAGGGGCCACGCGCCGATCGCCACCGAGTAGGCGAGCGAGACCAGGCAGCCCACGAGGTTCACGAGCCGCAGGCGCGTGATGCGCTGCTGGAGCATCGAGAGCACGATGATGCCCGAGCCAATCCAACCGATGATCTCCCAGGCGCCGCCCATGGGTGAACCTCCTCACGCCCTGCTGATTGTGTGGGCCAACGCTACCGGTGGAATTCCGGGGATCCCCCGCCGCCGGGCCGCAACGCCGAAAAGCGCGAAATGTGGGCGGAGGTGTGCCCGCGTGGGCGGTTCGTGAAATGGTGGAACCATGCAGATCTGGCCCGGGAGCCCGTACCCCCTCGGCGCGACCTTCGATGGCACCGGCACCAACTTTGCAATCTTCTCCTCCATTGCGGACCGCGTGGAGCTCTGCCTGTTCGATGAGCAGATGGAGGAGACGCGGGTGGAGATCACCGAGGTGGACGCCCACGTGTGGCACGTCTACCTGCCCGGCGTCCTGCCCCGCCAGCGCTACGGTTTCCGGGTCCACGGCCCGTACGAGCCCTCCGCGGGGCACCGCTGCAACCCGGCCAAGGTCCTGCTCGACCCCTACGCGAAGGCGATCGAGGGCCAGCTCGTGTCCAACCCCTCGCTGTACTCCTACACGCTCGGCAAGCCGGGCGAGCTGAACCAGATGGACAACGTGGACCACACCATGATGTCCGTGGTGATGAACCCCTACTTCGACTGGGGCCACGATCGCCCACCGCGCACCGAGTACCACGATTCGATCATCTACGAGTCCCACGTCAAGGGCATGACCTACCTGCACCCGGACATTCCGCCGGAGCAGCGGGGCACGTACGCGGGTATGGGCCACCCTGCCACGATCGCGCACCTGGAGAAGCTCGGCGTCACGGCGGTGGAGCTCCTGCCGGTCCACCAGTTCGTGAACGACACCCACCTGCAGGACATCGGCCTGTCCAACTACTGGGGCTACAACACCATCGGCTTCTTCGCCCCCCACGGCGCCTACTCCTCCCAGGGGGACCGGGGTGAGCAGGTCCAGGAGTTCAAGGCGATGGTGAAGAACCTCCACGCCGCCGGCATCGAGGTGATCCTGGACGTGGTCTACAACCACACCGCCGAGGGCAACCACATGGGGCCCACCCTCTCCTTCCGCGGGATCGACAACGCCGCCTACTACCGGCTCGTGGACGCGGACAAGGCCCACTACTTCGATACCACCGGCACCGGGAACTCGCTCCTCATGCGCTCCCCGGCCGCCCTGCAGCTCATCATGGACTCGCTGCGCTACTGGATCACCGAGATGCACGTGGACGGCTTCCGCTTCGACCTCGCCTCCACACTCGCCCGCCAGTTCCACGAGGTGGACAAGCTCTCCAGCTTCTTCGAGATCATCCAGCAGGATCCGATCATCTCCCAGGTCAAGCTGATCGCGGAGCCGTGGGACCTGGGCGAGGGCGGCTACCAGGTGGGCAACTTCCCGCCCCTGTGGACGGAGTGGAACGGCAAGTACCGGGACACGATGCGGGACTTCTGGCGCGGCCAGCCGCACACGCTCAGCCACTTCGCCTCACGCTTCACGGGCTCCGCGGACCTCTACGAGCACTCGGGCCGCCGCCCCATGGCGTCCATCAACTTCGTCACCGCGCACGATGGCTTCACCCTCAACGACCTCGTCTCCTACAACACCAAGCACAACGAGGCGAACGGGGAGGACAACCGGGACGGGGAGAGCCACAACCGCTCCTGGAACAGCGGCGTGGAGGGTCCCACCGAGGACCCCGAGGTGAACGAGATCCGGGACCGGCAGCGGAAGAACTTCCTCACCACCCTCCTCCTCTCCCAGGGTGTGCCCATGCTGCTCATGGGAGACGAGATCGCCCGCACCAAGCAGGGCAACAACAACACGTACGCGCAGGACAACGAGCTGTCCTGGCTGGACTGGGACCTCACCGAGACCGGTGAGGAGCTGCTCGAGTTCACGTCCCAGCTCATCCAGTTGCGTCAGGACCACCCGATCTTCCGACGGCGCCGATTCTTCCGCGGCGACCCGGACCACGGCGGCGAGTCCGACCTCCGGGAGATCGAGTGGTTCAAGCCGGACGGCGACCACATGGCCCACATCGACTGGCACACGTGGTTCGCCCGCTCGGTGATGATCTTCCTCAACGGCCAGGCGATCACCGAGCCGGACCGGATGGGCCAGACCATCACGGACGACTCGATGATGCTCCTGTTCCACGGTGACGCGAGCCCCATCACCTTCACCCTGCCCGGCGTGGAGTACGGGGAGGAGTGGCAGTACGAGCTCTCCACGATCGCCGATGACGATGACGAGGCCGTCTACCCCGCCGGCAGCGAGATCACCCTCCCCGGCCGTTCCGTACGGGTGCTCTCGAGCGTGAAGGCGCGCCGGCGCAACGGGGCGCCCTCCGCCTCCTCCCCCGCCCTCGCGAACCCCTCC
>JAUNRP010000182.1:4176-4497 GCA_030544165.1 bacterium | reverse complement strand
AGGCAGTCCACCACCTCGCCGAGATCGCCCTCCTCCGGGACCTGTGGGCGAACGGCGCGGGGGAGCGCTGAGCCGGCAGTACCCCTACTGCTGCACCAGCACCGCCACCGAGTGCGCGGGCAGGTGCACGTGGCCGTTGGCCACCGCCACCTCACCGAACGCCATCTCCAGCCCAAACCCCTCCGGCATCTCCACGGATGCCGACTCCTCGAACGGAGCGGCCACCACCACGGCCGGGCCGTGCTCCATCTGGACCCATCCCTCGCCCTCGGTGACCGTGAGCCCGAAATCTGACGCACCCTCACGAAAATCTGGCGCACC
>JAUNRP010000182.1:0-4166 GCA_030544165.1 bacterium | reverse complement strand
GGTCCCGGTACCAGGCCAGTATGGTCTGGGCCTCCGCACTATCGAGCTCCTCCCACGGCAGCTTCGAGGCCAGGAAGGTGGACTCCGCCTGGGGGTCTGGAACCTCCGGCTCCTCGCCGTAGATCGAGTCCCAGCCGTGCCCGGCGAACTCCGCGCGGCGGCCGGCGGCGATGAACGGGCCGATATCGTCCCCGTGGTCGGTGAAGAACTGGAACGGGGAGGCCGTGCCCCACTCCTGGCCCTGGAAGAGCATGGGGGTGAAGGGGGAGAGCAGCAGCAGCGCAGCCCCGCCGGCAATGGTCCCCGCCTCCAGGTAGGACTCCGGCCGGTCCCCGAGTGCGCGGTTGCCCACCTGGTCGTGGTTCTGGGTGAACACCACGAACTTCCTCCGGTCGAGGTCCGGCGGCACCGGCGCGCCCCACTGGCGGTGGCGGAAGGTGGAGAAGGAGCCATCGTGGAAGAAGACGCCCTCGAGGGTCTTCTTGAGGGCGCCGGGCTCCGCGAAGTCGCCGTAGTACCCGAAGCTCTCCCCGGTGAGGTAGGCGTGGAGGGCGTGGTGCACGTCGTCGGCCCACTGGGCGTCCATGCCCAGGCCCCCGGAGGCCGTCTCCGTCACCATCACCACATCGTTCATGTCCGATTCGGCAATCAGCAGTAGCTCACGCCCGAGCTCGTCGCCCAGCGCAGCAACCCGATCCGAGAGCTCGGCGAGGATGTGGTACCCGGAATCGTCCTGGATCTCGTGCACCGCATCGAGCCGCAGGGCATCGATGTGGAAGTCGCGGAACCACCGCAGCACCCCGTCCACCACGAAGTCCCGCACGGGGCGCGCGTCCGGCCCGTCGAAGTCGAGGCCCTCGCCCCACGGCGTGATGTGCCGGTCCGTGAAGTACGGCGCGAACTGGGAGAGGTAGTTCCCGGAGGGCCCGAGGTGGTTGTGCACCACGTCCAGGCACACCCCCATCCCGAGCCCGTGCGCCGCATCCACGAACCGCTGCAGCGCCCCCGGACCGCCGTACGCGTCCTGGACGGCGTACAGTCCCACGCCGTCGTAGCTCCACCCCCGCTCGCCGGGGAAGGCGTGCACGGGCATCAGCTCCACGAGCCCCACCCCGAGCCGAGCGAGGTGCTCCAGCCGCCCGATCGCCGCATCCAGCGTGCCCTCCGGCGTGAACGTGCCCACGTGCAGTTCGTAGATCACGGACCCGAGCCCCACGCCGGCCCATCCGGCGTCGCTCCAGGCAAACTCGCCCGCATCGAATGCCCGCGAGTCCCCGTGCACCCCGAACGGCTGCCACGCACTGCGCGGGTCCGGGTACGGATCGCGGCCGTCCACGGAGATCCGGTAGTCCGTGCCTGCGGGCACCTCCACGGAGGCGTACTCCGGGGCCTCGGGCTCACGCACCATGCCCACGCGCCCGCCCCCGGTCACCAGTTCGACGCGCCCATCCCCGGGCACCCACACCCGCACCGGAACCCCACTCACTGCGTGCCTCCGTCCTCGCGCTCCAGCACCACCGCCGGTGACTCCGCGATCAGCTCGGCCAACCGCACCTCTCCGCCGGCAAACTCCGCGCCGGTCCGCACGTCCCGCCACTTCCCCTCCGGCAGGACCACCGTGTGCGTCCCCGCACCGCCGGAGGCCATGAAGGAGCGCCACAGCCGCACCGAGATGGTGCAGGCCGCCGGGTCGGCCCCCCGCGCGAACGCCACCACGTGCCCGGTACTCGCGGCCAGCGGACGGTACCCCGCCTCGGCTCCCACGAACGCCCCCGGGCGCCGACGACGCAGGTGCAGTACCGCCGTCGTCAGGCTCACCTTCTCCTCGGCCAGCGTGCGCGGGCGGCGGGCGTAGACGGACGCGAGGATCCGGGAGAGCCCGGCCACGTCCATGGGGGCGCGGTTGTCCGGATCCACCAGGAAGGTCTGGGTGGTCTCGGTGCCGTTGAACACGTCCGCCACGCCCAGGGAGGTCAGTTGGATCGCCTTGGTGCCGAGCACCACCGCTCTCACCGCATCCGAGGTGAGCGCCACCCACTCGGTGAAGGCCGCCTCCACCGCGGGATCCTCCAGGAGGGTGGTCACGCGGTCCAGGAGTACCTCCTCGCGATCCGAGTCCGGCGCCACCCAGGAGGTCCAGAGCTTCTGCTCGCGCGCGGACTTCACCGCGTAGCGGCCGAACCGCTCCACCGAGATCGGGCCGTCCTCGGTCCAGGTCCCCGCCAGCACCTGGAGCAGGTGATTGGCGGAGACCCCCTCCACGTCCTTCAGCAGCGGCTGCAGGTTCTCCACCAACCCCCGCCACTCGGGCGCGTACTGCGAGAGCACGGACATCCGCGCCCGCACGTCCTCGCTGCGCTTGTTGTCATGGGTGGAGCCGTTGGTCTGGGTGGCCGGCCACTCGCGCACCATCAGCCCGTTCCAGGAATGGAACTCATCGGGCGTCAGGGCGAACACGCCCGGCGCCCCGCCCACCTCCGCGGCGGAGACCAGGTGGGTCCAGCGGAAGAACGCCGTGTCCTCCACGCCCTTGGCCATCACCGCACCACACGTCTGCTGGAACCGCACGATCAGCTCGGCCCGGCGCTCCTCGTGGCGGCGCCCCGCGGAGCCCACCTCGCGCCCCAGCACCAGGTCCACCACCACCTCGAGGGTCTCGCGGCGGTCCTCCGTCAGGTGCCGCGCGGCCTCGGCGGCGGCCACCGCCACCACCTCCTCGGACGCCGCGGGGGCCGCCTCGCCCGGCACCACGTAGGCCCGGTACTGCGGGATGGCGATCACCAGCTCCTCGAGGCACCGGGAGATGGAGCGGAAGGTGTGATCGCGCAGGCGGATATCGTCATGGCAGATCTCGGAGGCCAGCGTGGCGATCCGGTGGATCTCCGCGTGCAGCGACTCCTGCGCCACCAGCCGCTTGCCCACCTCCATCTCCTCCGCGAGCGTCAACGTGCGCCCGGTCAGCCGCTGCTGCACGGCCGCCAACTCCATCGCCCCGGCCGGGTCCACGTGCAGCGCGCCGATCCGCCACGCCGAGTCGTACCCCGTGGTGCCGGCCACCGGCCAGTCCGCCGGGAGCTGCTCGTGGCCCTCCAGGATCTTCTCCGCCACGATCCACGCGCCGTCCGTGGCCTCGGAGAGCCAGCGCATGTACCCGCGCGGATCCGCCAGCCCGTCCGGGTGGTCGATCCGGAAGCCGTCGATGTGCCCGGACTCGAACAGCTCGAACAGCAGCGCATGCGTGGCATCGAACACCGAGCGCTCGTCCACGCGCACCGCCACGAGCGTGTCCACATCGAAGAACCGCCGGTAGTTCAGCTCCTCGTCCGCCACCTTCCAGTAGGCCAACCGGTAGGGCTGGACCTGCCCCAGCTCCGAGAGCGGCAGGTTCTCCGTGCCGGGCCGCACCGGGAAGACGTGGTCGTAGTACCGCAGCACCGGGACCTCGCCCTCCTCCTCGAAGCCGGGCACCACCATGTGGTCGAGTGCCAGCTCCCCGTTGGCGAGCACCGTGCCGATCCGCTCCCCGAGCACCGGCATGAGGATCCCGTCCGGCGATTCCGTGCCATCGAACCAGTCCGCGTACGGCGATTCGGTCCCGTGCCGCAGCACGGACCACAGGGCCTTGTTGTGGTACAGCGGCGTGGGCACCGCCATGTGGTTGGGCACCAGGTCCACCACCACCCCGATCCCCTTCGCGTGGGCCGCCTCCGCGAGCCGCTCGAAGGCCTCGCGCCCCCCGAGTTCGGTGGAGATCCGCGAGTGGTCCACCACGTCGTAGCCGTGGGTGGAACCCGGGCTGGCCTGCAGGATGGGGGAGAGGTAGATGTCCGTGGCGCCCAGTTCGCCCAGGTAGTCGAGCGCAGCCCGCGCCGCGTCGAACCCGAAGTCCGGCTGCACCTGGAGCCGGTACGTGCTCACGGGAGTCCGCCGGCCCTCCCTCGGCAGGTGACCAGAAGCAAAACTCGCGCGGGACACTACGCCTCCTCCGGCTTCTCCTGGGCGGCGGGTGGTTCCGTTGCTACGGCAGGTGCGGCCCCGTCGTCGGGGGCGACGGCGGGTGGTTCCTTCTGCGCGGTAGGTGAGCCCTCGTCGTCGGGAAGGGTGGGGAGGGCGGGGGAGCCCACCGGTGGGGTGTGTGCGGCGGGTGCCTCCTGCGCGCTCACGGC
>JAUNRP010000181.1 GCA_030544165.1 bacterium | reverse complement strand
CGAGGTGCGCTTCCGGCAGCCCCAGCGCCTTCACATCGTCAACCGCGAGCCGTGCGCGGCACGCGAGCGCCACCTCGAGCCCGCCCCCCAGCGCGATCCCATTCACCAGCGCCACCACCGGAACCGGCGCATCCATGATCGCGGAGATCATCACATGCCCCAGCCGCCCGAGCTCCCGCGCGAACTCCGCCTCACCGAACTCGGCCACCATGTCCAGGTCCGCTCCCGCGAGGAACGTTGTGCCCACGCCCGTGAGCACCACGCCCAGGTGCCCGTCCCGCTCAGCCTGCTCCGCGGCCTCCCCGACTGCCTCCGTCAGCCGCCCCAGGCCAGTGGGTCCGAGCGTTGCCGGCTTCCCGTCCGGCCGTTCCATCACCACGACGACGACGCTCCCGCCGGCCACCTCCCTCACCTCGAGGCGGGGGGAGAGGGGGACCGACTCCGCCCCGGGGAGGGCGGGCGCGGGGGCGTCAGTGGACGCGGGCTCATGGGCGGGGGTGCCAGTTGCCGAGGGCGCGGGGGCGTCGGTTGAGATCGTCGCGGGGGCGTCGGTTGGTCCGGAACCGAGGCCCCGGGGCGACGTCGGGGCGTCGGTTGGTCCGTCCGTCACACCCTCGTGGGAGGTGGGGGAGTCTGGCGCGGGGGCGTCGCTCGGGCGGGCGTTCATGGGACCTCCAAGTGTGTGATACCGGCAGTATCAGACACTACCGGGAGGCGGGTCCCTTCGCGAGGCCGATGAGCGCCTCGGTGATGGCCGCGCCCACGTTCTCGATCTGCCAGGGGCGGGCGCCGTCGCGGGACGCGATCGCCTCGAGTTCGCCGAGGCTCGGCCGCGTGGATTCCCACGCGATGCGCCGCTGGGTGGCGGGGGAGAGGAGGTTCTCCTGCGGGACCTCCAGGGCCTCGGCACGCAGCCGCACCGCCTCCTTCACCGCCGCCAATCTCGCGGCTGCCGGGGGGTTCACCCGGGGCCAGGACCGCGGCTCGGGAAGGCCGCCCCGGGAGGGGCCGCGCCGTGGCGGCAGCTCCCCGCCCGGCAGTGAGAGGGCCCTGGCGTACGCCGCCTTCCACCGCTCGGGATCGTGGCGGCGCCAGTCGCGGGCGTTGGGAAGCTCCGGGGGAAGGGGATCGCGGGCGGCGAGGGCGGTGATCGCGCGATCGTTGACCAAGCGGCCGGGGGCGATGTCCAGCCGCTGGGCGATCTCATCGCGAGCGGTCCACAACTCCCGGACCACGGCGAGGCCGCGAGCCGTCCTCACGTTCCCGATCTGGTGGGTGCGGCGCCACGGATCGGGCCGCGGCGGGGCCTCCGGCAGCGAGAGGGCATGCTCGAACTCCTGCTCCGCCCACTCGGTCTTTCCCGTGCGGGCGAGTTCGGCCCGCAGCAGGTCACGCAACGGCACCAGGAACTCCACATCGAGCGCGGCGTACGCGCGCCCGCTCTCCGAGATGGGGCGCACGGACCAGTCCGAGGCCGAGTGCTCCTTGGCGAGCGAGACCCCGATCAGGTCCTCCACCATGGAGCCGAGCCCCACCAGCCGCCGCCCCAGGAGGCGGCCGGCCAACTCCGTATCGAACACCGAGGGCGGCTCCAGCCCGAGTTCCCGCAGGCAGGGCAGGTCCTGTGAGGCGGCGTGGAGGATCCACTCGTCCGAGGCCATCACCTCGCGCAGCTCGTCCAGACCATCAGCCAGAGGAATCGGATCGATCAGGTGCGTGCCAGAACCGGCACGCCGCACCTGGACCAGGTAGGCCCGCTGCGAGTACCGGAAGCCGGCGGCCCGCTCGGAGTCCACCGCGAACGCGCCCGTGCCCTCGCGCAACCGCCGCACGGTCTCGGCCAACGCCTCCGCCGTGTCAACGACGGGCGGAACCCCCTCGGAAGGTTCCTTCACGACGGGGGGCGAGGGGGCGTCGTCGGGGGAAAAAGGGGACGCGGCGGACGGCGAGCCGGACGGGGTGAACCCAACGGACCGGGTGAACCCGCCCGCGGAGGGCGAACCGGCGGGCGGCGTGGTGCGCGGGGCGGGCGGCTCGTAAGGGGCTATCTGAGTCGGCGGCCCAGAACGGCGACGTTCTCGTCGGCGGGCGGTAGGCCGGCGAGGGCGCCCATCAGCGCCACCCAGGCCGTCAGATGCGGACCGAGATCCGGGGTGTTCGGAGTCCACGAGGCCCTCACCTCCATCTCGGTTGCATTCGATTGGAGGAGCAGGCCCCCAAAGGTCTCGGACAACACCCGCGTGATCGTGCCGGAGAGGTGGTGGTAGCCGGCCCCGGAGGCCTCGAGGGCGTCCACGAGCCAGGACCAGCCGGCCTCCCCGAACATCGGATCGATCCCCATCTCGGGGTCCACGGGCGCCTTCGCCATCACGATCACGCGGAACGTGCCGTGCCAGGCGGGTTGGGAGGCGGGATCGTGGAGGACCACGAACCGGCCGTGGCCGAGCAGGTCGTCCGGATCGCGGGTGGGATTCACCTCGGCGTTCAGCGCGAGCGCGAACGGGGCGATCCGTGTGGGCGCGGGGATCTCCTCCATGTGCACCTCGCGGCGGAACCGGTTGTCCCGCAGCGATTCCAGTGCCTCCATGAAGTCGGAGGGGATCGGCTCGCTCACGTCCCCAGAGTACGTCCGCGAGTGTGCGGGCCCCGGTTGCCTCGCCGCTATGCTGCGACGTATGCCGAACCGCACCCCAGCGCCCATCTTCCTCGGATCGGACCTCGGGGTCTACGGGATGGCCCGCTCGTTCCACGAGGGGTTCGGCGTCTCGTCCGTGACGGTGGCCGGGCTCGGGCGCGGCTTCATCAACGACTCGTCCGTGGTCCGGCCGGTGCTGCTGGGTGCGGATCCCACGGATCGCGCGCTGGTGGACGCGGTGCTGGGGGCGGCCGCGGAGGCCCGGGCGTGCGGCGAATCGCCCGTGCTGGTGGTGAACTCCGACCTGCAGGTGGCGCTCGTGCAGCGGCACCGCGCGGAACTCGAGTCCGCCGCCACCCTCCTGGTCCCCACGCCCGAGCACTCCGCCGCCGTGGCCGACAAGGCCGTGTTGGCGGCGCTCGGTGAGCGGGTGGGGCTCGCCACGCCCCGCGAGGTGGTGGTGGACGCGGCCGCGCCTGAGACCGGCCTCGGCACACTCGGCACCCTGGCCGCCCTGGGTTCACCGTTCATCCTGAAGCCCGCGGTGTCCTCCGAGTGGGAGGAGGTCACCTTCCCCGGCAAGCTCAAGGTGTACGTCTGCCAGGGCCCCGACGACGCCGAGGCCATCGTGTCACTCGCCTCCGCGGCGGGCTTCCAGGGCCGTCTGCTCGCGCAGGAACTGATCCCCGGCGATGACACCCACGGATTCGTGGTGACCGTGTACATGGGGAGGGAGGGCCGGCCGCTCGTCCAGGCGACTGCCCGGATGCTGCTCGCCATCCACACCCCGAACCTCCTCGGGAACATGGCCCTCGGGATGGTGGACTGGTATCCGCAGTTCGCGGAACCGGCGATGGACCTGCTGGCCGAACTGGACTATCGGGGCTTCGCCACCCTGGACGTGAAGGTGCACGCCGCCACCGGGGTGCCGTACCTCCTCGATGTGAATCCCCGGCCCGGGCGCTCCAACTACTTCGTCAACATCGGGGGGACCAATCCGATGGCGGCCGCTTTGAGGGATGCGTGGGGCGAGGAGGTGGAACCGCGCCGCACCGTGCGCAGGGGGATCTACCGGATCGTGCCGTTCGGGCTGGCGCGCCGCTACGTGCGCGATGGCGAACTCCTGGCGGCAGCAAGGGCCGCCGCGCGGGAGAACATGGTGCACCCGCTGGACTACGCGCCCGATCGGAACCTCCGGCGGACCTTCTTCCGCCACGCGGCGAGCGCGAACCACATCAAGAACCTGGCCCGGGTGTACCCGGCGCCCACGGACACGAGTTTCTAGGCTCGCCTCCGGGTCCCAGCTCGGTCGTCTCCCGCTCTCCATTCCCGACGGCGGAGCCCGCCTCCCAGCGTGCGCCCCGGTTCCAGCGGGAGCACAATCGACTATGGCCATCGACCTCGTCCACGAAGTCCACAACCAACTCGATTACCATTGGCGCGCCCAGGCTCGGCCCCGGCTCGAGGGACTCACCGATGCGGAGTACTTCTGGGAGCCCACGCCCGGTGCGTGGAACGTGCGCCGGGCAGGTGACGCCGCGCCACAGAGTGCCAACATGCGCACGGGTGGGGGCGGGGAGTGGACCATCGACTTCGGGCACCCCGAGCCGGAGCCGGCGCCCGTGACCAGCATCGCGTGGCGGATCGGACACCTGGTGGTGGGGGTGTTCGGGGAGAGGGTTCACGGGCACTTCGGCGGGCCGGCGGTCTCCTACGACTCGTGGGAGTACGCGGGGGACGCCGCCACTGCGTTGGAGCAGCTCGATGCGGCGTACGAGGCGTGGTCGCAGGGCGTGCGTGGCTTGGGCGCGGACGCACTGGCCGCCCCGGTGGGTGAGGCCGAGGGGGACAGGGCGCACCTGCCCATGATCACGCTCGTGCTGCACATCAACCGCGAGGCGATCCACCACATGGCC
>JAUNRP010000180.1 GCA_030544165.1 bacterium | reverse complement strand
TCGAATGCGAGATCCACGGCCCGATCCTCCCACGCGCCCGCGCCGCGAACGAAAACCACCGGAGTGGGAGGGGATGGGCGTGCGGTGCGGCAGACGAAAGGCACCGGGACCGGAGGGGGTGGGCGGGCAGCGCCGCGAACGGCACCCGGCCGCTCAGCGCACCGGGAACCCGGCCTCTCGCAGCGCCCCCTTCACCTCGCCGATCGAGACCGTGCCGAAGTGGAACACGGACGCGGCGAGCACGGCGTTCGCGCCGGCCTGGGCGGCGGCCACGAAGTGCTCGGCGGTGCCGGCCCCACCGGAGGCGATGAGGGGCAGGGTGGTGACCTCGCGGACGTCGCGCAGCATGGGCAGGTCGAACCCGGCCGTGGTGCCGTCCGCGTCCATGGAGTTGAGCAGCACCTCTCCCACTCCCCGCTCGGCGGATTCCTTCACCCACCGGACGGCATCGAGGCCGGTGCCACGGCGCCCGCCGTGGGTGGTGACCTCGTACCCGGAGGCGGTTTCCCCTCCCCTGCGGGCGTCCACGGAGATCACGAGCACCTGGGAGCCGAACCGGGCGGCGATCTCATCGATCAGCTCCGGGCGGGCGATCGCGGCGGTGTTCACCGAGACCTTGTCCGCGCCGGAGCGCAGCAACAGGTCCACGTCCTCCACGCTGCGCACGCCGCCGCCCACGGTGAGCGGCACGAACACCTGCTCGGCCGTGCGACCCACCACCTCCCGCACCGTGCCGCGGCCATCGGAGGAGGCGGAGACGTCCAGGAATGTGATCTCGTCCGCGCCCTCGCGCGAGTACCGCTCGGCCAGTTCAACGGGGTCCCCGGCGTCCCGCAGGTTCTGGAAGTGGACGCCCTTGACCACCCGCCCACCATCTACATCGAGGCAGGGGATCACGCGAATCGCTACTGGCATGGGGGCTCCTTCCGTCCACCACGGGCAGCGTAGCGAAGTACGCTTCGATCCCATGAGCGCACTCCACCCACCGGGCGGCGCCACCGCCGCCCACCGGGACGCCGTGGTCTCCGCGGTCCTCGCGGCCCGCGAACTGGGCGCCGCCATGGTCATGGTCGATGGGCGCTCCGGCTCGGGGAAGACCGAACTCGCCGCAGTGCTCGCGGAGATGGTCCCCGGATCGCGCGTGCTCCACCTCGAGGACGCCTATCGCGGCTGGTTCGGACTCGCCGAGGGCCTCGAGGAGATCGCTACGGGCGTGCTCGTCCCGCTCGCGGAGGGCCGTTGGGGCTCCTACGAGTCCTGGGACTGGGAGGCGGACGAGCCCGGCGGGCGCCGCGTGGTCGAACCCCTGCATCCCGGCGGGGTCCTCCTCGTGGAGGGCTGCGGTGCCCTCGCCGAACCCTGCGCGCCGTTCGCGGACCTGGGAATCTGGTGCGAGGCGCCCGAACACGTCCGCAGGGCCCGGGCCTCCACGCGTGACCCCTACGACTGGTCAGAACAGTGGGAGTCCTGGGCCCGCCAGGAGGAGGCCCTCACCTACTCCCGCACGCCCGACCTGGTCCTGCACACCGCGCACACCGCGCACCCCTCGGACACCCCGGGATCCCCGAACTCCTAGTACGCCGCCACCACGTCCGCCACCATCACCAGCGCCTGGATCCCGTCCCCCTGATCGGGCGGGATCTCGAGGAGCACCCGGGAGCCGATCCGCTGGTCCACCAGCCCCGTCCGCACGCCCGGGTACGCGGTGTCCAGATCGAGCACGGCCGGCACCCCGGAGGTCCAGGTGGAGTCCACCACCTCGGCGCCCTCGAACGTCCAGACCGTGTACATCAGCACCACGCGCTGCCCGGGCGCCACCTGCTCCCCCGCCCCCCGCGCGAGCTGGGTGACCTCGAGACCGCCGGACGGACGCGCATCCGGCGCCACTCGCAGCTCGGGCCGCCCGTCGTCGCCCACACCCACCCCCACCGGACCCTCCAGCGTGCCGGGTTCGGCGGGGGTGAGTTCCAACAGGTCGACGACGGTCACCCGCATCTCCCGCACGTCCCCCTCCTCCACGGGCTGGGTGACGAGGAAGCGCGAGCCCTCGGCCGCACCCACCACGGCCTCGTGGACGAGTGGGCCGAGGTCGTCCGGCGAGACGAAGAGGACCTGGGGCTCACCGGCGCCCTCCAGCCGGACCCCGTCCTGGCCGTGGAACGAGCTGAGGGAGACCACCACCGGGTCCTCCTCCCCCACGGCGGGCCCGTCCCCCCTCACGAGGGTGCTCACCCCGGCCTCCTTGAGGGGCAGTGGCGCCTCGAACTCGACGACGGGGACCGCCCCCACCTCCCCGCTCACCCTGATCCCACCGCCGGGTTCGCCCACGTCCGTGGGCGCACATCCCGCGCACACGGCGAGGGCCGCCGCCGCGGCCAGTCCCGCCCACCGCCTCACGAACGGACCTCCGCGAGGAGCTCCTCCACCCGCTCGTCCTCGGTGGCGAACGGGTCGTAGAGCATCACGGTGCGGAATCCGGGATCGGCGAGCTTGAGGTGGACCCAGTCCACCGAGTAGTCGCGGCGGTTCTCCTGGGCGGCGGCCACGAAGGCTCCGCGGAGGGTGGCCCTCGTGGTGGCGGGGGGCACCTCCTGGGCCGCGCGCACCGCCTCCGGGGAGGTTAGCCGGCGCACGAGCCCGTCCCCCTCCAGGCGCTCGAGCAGGGTTCGCCCCGTGATGTCGTGGTAGGCGAGCAGCAGGCGCCTCAGGCCGGCGAGGTGGGAGCCCGGGCGGGCGTTGTACCGCTCGATCAACCGCTGCTTGATGGCCCAGTCCAGCTCCGTGGCCACGGAGGCGTGGTCTCCGCTCTGAACGGCGTCCAGCCCCCGGCGCCACAGGTCGATCGCGGCGGCGTGCCACGGGGTGGGCCCCTCGCCGTAGGCCTCCACCACGGCGTCCAGGTAGTGCCGCTGGATCGCGAGCGGGGTCATCCGCGGCCCGTCCACCACCTCGAGCGGAACCTGCCCGGTGAGATCGGCCGAGGTCTCGCGGATGGCGGCCATGGGGTCCGTGAGCTCGAGGCGGAAGCGGTGCCCGGCCTCCACCAGGGAGACGAGCAGGTCCGTGGCCGCCACCTTCAGGAGGGTGGCGCTCTCGGACATGTTGGAGTCCCCCACGATCACGTGCATCCGGCGGTAGCGGTCCACGTCCGCGTGGGGCTCGTCCCGCGTGTTCACGATCGGGCGGGAGCGGGTGGTCGCCGAGGAGAGCGCATCCCACACCTGGCCGGAACGCTGGGAGAACTCGAGCGAGAGCCGACCCCCCACGCTCCGCACGTTCCCCGCACCCACGAGGATCTGGCGGGTGACGAAGAAGGGCACCAGCGAGTTCACGAACGCCTTGTAGTCCGGCCGCCGCCGCACCAGGTAGTTCTCGTGGCACCCGAACGAGTTCCCGGAGGAGTCCAGGTTGTTGCGGAACAGGTGGATCTGGCCCTCGATCCCCTCATCCGCGAGCCGCTCGTTCGCCTCGGCGGCGAGCCGCGCCAGCATTGCCACCCCCGCGCGGTCCTGCGCGAGCAGATCGGAGAGCCTGTCGCACTCGGCGGTCGCGTACTCCGGGTGGGACCCCACATCGAGGTAGAGGCGCCCGCCGTTGCCGCAGAAGACATTGGAGGAGCGGCCCATCGCCACCACCGGCTGGAAGAGCAGCCGCGCGGCGTCATCGGCATCGATCGGGGGCGTGCCGCCGGTGGTGGAGGCGCAGGTGATCCCGTACTCGGTCTCGAGCCCCCAGATCCGCCGGGGATAGGTCACTGGCCGCCCTTCTGCACGAACCCCTGCACGAAGCTCTCCGCGTTGGTCTCGAGGATGGAGTCGATCTCGTCCAGCAGATCGTCCACTCCCTGGGTGGAGACCTGCGGAGCGGCCGGGACCGGCGCCTCGGGAAGCGGCTCGCTCTCACGCTCGGAACTGCGGGAAAACTCCTGCTGGGACATGGTTCCTCCTTGGGGTTCCCTCTAGCTCCGGCCGCGCGTGAGGGCCTCGAGCAGGGAATCCACGGTCTCGTTCTCCAGCAGGCTACCCGCCCGCTCGCGGGTGGCGGAGAACGGGTCGCGGAGCGGAATCCGCACCAGCCGGGAGCGGCGCGGGGAGTCCAGGACCACCGAGGACCACCCGGCGGCCGCAACCCCGCTGCCCAACCGGGAGATCACGGAGCCGCGGAACCACGCCCGCGTGTCCTCGGGCGGTGCCGTCACGGCGGCCGCCACCTCCTCCTGGCCCACGAGCCGGCGGACCCTTCCCGCCGCCTCCAGCTTCCCCACCACGGACTTCTCCGGGCGCAGGTCCGACCACTGCAGGTCCAGGGCCGCGAGGCGCGGATCCTCCCAGCCGGAGTGCGTGCGGGCACGGAGCCCGTCCAGCACCTGCTTCTTGGCCACCCACTCCACGCAGTCCGCCACCGATCCCGGGTCCCGTCCGAGCCCGTCCAGCACGTGCGCCCAGAGTTCCAGCACGCCCGCCACCTCGGCACCCTCACCGCGCATGTCCCAGTGCCGCTCCACCAGCTCCAGGTACGTACGCTGTACATCCAGCGCGCTCCGCTCCCCCGCCCCCTG
>JAUNRP010000179.1 GCA_030544165.1 bacterium | reverse complement strand
TCCGGCGACGACGGCACCTCCGTCACCACCTCGGCCACCGGTGCCGTAGGGCTCGGCTCACGCACCCGCTCCTCCGCACCCCCACAGGCGGTGAGGGCAAGGACCAGGGCGAGCGCCGCCGTCGTCAATGGAAAACGTGATGCCATGGGTCCGACCCTCCCTGCTGGTACGTGCCCATGCTGCCAACCGGCGGCCCGGATGTCACGAGCATTCCGCGGGGGATGCTACGGAATGGGCGCTCCACCGCGGGAGAGCCCATCGGTGGCAGACTGGGGGCAACGCCCCACCCCTCCGAGGAGGACACCACAGTGAGCAGCACCAATCAGCGCGGAACACGTCTCGATCCCTGGCTCGATCTCTATGCAGATCGCGCCAACGGGATGCGAGCTTCCGAGGTGCGCTCCCTGTTCGCCGTGGCCTCCCGCCCGGAGGTGGTGAGCCTGGCCGGCGGTATGCCGAACATCGATTCGCTCCCGCTCGACTTCCTCGCGGACCTCTCCGCGAAGATCATGCGCACCCAAGGCCCCAAGGCCCTCCAGTACGGCTCCGGCCAGGGCGAGATCTTCATGCGGGAGCAGATCGTGGAGGTCATGCGCTATGACGCCATCCGCGCCCACCCGGATGACGTGGTCATCACCACCGGCTCGCAGCAGGCCCTGGACCTGGTCACGGAGATCTTCATCAACCCGGGCGATGTGATCGTGGCCGAGGCCCCCTCCTACGTGGGCGCCCTCTCCGTGTTCCGCGCGTACGAGGCGGACGTGGTCCACGTGCCCCTGGACGATGACGGCCTCATCCCCGAGGAACTGGACCGCACCCTCACCGAGCTCGCCGCCCAGAACCGGCAAGTCAAGTTCCTCTACACCATCCCGAACTACCACAACCCGGCCGGCGTCACCCTCTCCGAGGAGCGCCGCCCGCACATCGTGGAGATCTGCAAGCGCCACCACGTGCTCATCCTCGAGGACAACCCGTACGGCCTCCTCGGCTTCGATTCGGACCCCCTCCCCGCGCTCAAGTCCTACGATCCGGACCAGACCGTCTACCTGGGCTCCTTCTCCAAGATGTTCGGCCCGGGCTACCGGATCGGCTGGGCGGCCGCCCCCCACGCGGTGCGCGAGAAGCTGGTGCTCGCCCAGGAGGCCGCGGTGCTCTGCCCCTCCATGTGGGGCCAGATGGTGATGAGCGAGTACCTCACCACCTACGACTGGTACACGCAGGTCAAGTCCTTCCGCGGCGAGTACCGCGCCCGCGGCGAGGCCATGCTCGAGGCCCTGGCCGAATACCTCCCCGAGTGCCAGTGGACCACCCCCACCGGCGGCTTCTACACGTGGGTCACCCTCCCGCCCGGCGTGGACGCCAAGGCCATGCTCCCCCGCGCCGTCACCAACCTGGTGGCCTACGTCTCCGGCAGCGCCTTCTACTACGACGGCCGCGGCTCCGACCACATGCGCCTCAGCTTCTGCTACCCCCCGCCCGAGCGCATCAAGGAGGGCGTCCGCCGCCTCGCCCGCACCGTCCACGGCGAGATGGAGCTCGTGGAGATGCTCGGCACCAACCGCATCGATCGCCCCAACAACACCGTCCAATTCCCCGCCCCGGACCAGGTCTAGGAGACCCCCATGCCCCACGACGACGACGTCACCCCTTCCGCCGCGAACCCCACCTCTCCGGAGGGTTCCGTCCCGTCCATCACCCCCGACGGCGAGGGCCGCGTCCGCATGGAGTGGCCCGATCCGTTCGCGAAGGGTCGCGCCGAGGCCCAGGGTGCCGAGGACCACGCGGAGGCGTGGGACTCGGCCTTCGCCGCGGCGGGGGGCTCCATTCCCGACGACGGCGCCTCCGTTGGCGGCACCGCCTCCCCTGCCGCTACGGCTGGGGGTCCGGGAGAAGGTGAGGCTGGGGACGAGGGGGAGCCTGCGTCGTCGGAAGGAAGCACCGGCGAGGGTGCGGGCGCGGCGGAAGGTGAGGCTGCGTCGTCGGGAGAGGACGAGGGTCCGCGGAAGGTGGCGATCATCGCGGGCGGGCTGGGGCACGAGCGGGACATCTCGATCCGCTCCGGCCGGCGCGCGGCGCAGGTGCTGCGCGATCAGGGGTTCGAGGTGCAGGTGTGGGACCTGGACCAGAGCCTCACGGAGAAGCTGAAGGACTGGAATCCGGATGCGGTGTGGCCGCTGGTGCACGGTTCGAGTGGGGAGGATGGCTCGCTGCAGGAGTTCATCTCGCTGCTCGGGTTCCCGTGCGTGGGGGCGGATGGAGCGCGGGCGCGGCTGGCCTCGCACAAGCCCACGGCCAAGGCGATCGTGATGAACGCGGGGCTGTTCACGCCGGCGTGGGCCACGCTCTCGCAGTCGCTGTTCCGGCAGGTGGGTGCGGTCAACGTGCTGGACGCCCTGATGGAGGGGATCGGGCTGCCGGTGGTGGTGAAGCCCGCTGATGGTGGCTCCGCGCTCGGGCTGACCGTGGTGCACGAGCAGAGCGAGCTGCCCAGTGCGATGGTGAGCTGCTTCGCGTACTCGCAGGAGGCGCTGGTGGAGCAGGTGATCGAGGGGCAGGAGGTTTCCGCCGCCGTGGTGGCGCTGGACGGGCCGGATTCCGCGCGGGCGCTGCAGCTCGTGGAGGTGGCCTCGGATGACGGCTACGACTTCGATGCGCGGTACAACCCGGGCCGGGCGGAGTTCTTCGTGCCGGCACGGCTGGATGACGCTGTGGCGGCCGAGGTGGCGCGGGTGGCGGAGCAGGTGCACTCGCTGTTCCAGCTCGGGGAGCTCTCGCGGGTGGACTTCATCGTGAGTGAGGACGGGACCCCGTGGGTGATCGACCTCAACGTGGCGCCCGGGATGACCGAGACCTCGCTGTTCCCGCAGGCCGCGGCTGAGGCCGGGCCGGAGCTCTACGCCGCGATCGTGCGCGCGGCGGCGGGTGGGTTCGATGACGAGGGTGAGGGGGACGTCGTCGGGGAAGAGGAAGGCGAGGCGGCTGGGACTGAGGGGGACGGGATCGTGGGGTTTGCGGGCGTGGGTGAGCGGCTGCCGGCATGCCCGGAGTGTGGGGCGGAGGAGACGCACCACCTGGTGTTCGGGCTGGGCGAGGAGCCTGGAAAGCCGAACACGATCTACGGCGGGATGCCGCTGCCGGACGATGGGCCGTGGCCGAACCTGCAGTGCGTGAAGTGCGGGAATCGGTGGCGCGATGACGCGGTAGCGGCGGACTGACGTGGCCACCGGGATGCCGCCGTGCCCGCGGTGCGGGTGCGATGAGACGCGGATGCTGGTGTTCGGGCTGCCGGGGCCGGAACTGATGGAGCGGGCGGAGAGCGAGCCGATCGAGATCGGGGGGTGTCTGGTTCCGGGTGAGCGGCCGTGGCCGAATCTCTCGTGCCCCGCGTGCAACCACCAATGGCTGGACGCGGGGGCAGAGTTCTAGGGCGGGGCGGGCCTTCCCACCCACTCTCTCACCGAGATGCTCGGAATTCCTCACAGTTGCCCGTGTGATATCACGGCGCATGTGTGAGCAGTTCGCGCATCTTGTGGGGTAGTGGCGGGGTGGAGTGCTACCCCGGATACACCTCGAGGCCGTGGAGCTCTACCTCCTGGACGTGCACCCACTCCCGGCCCTGGAGCTGGTAGACGTTGCCGGCGCTCGCGACCCGGCGGCCCCGGCCAACCTCCTCGAAGCCAGTGACCTCGAAGCGGGTGGGGATGCCGTCGGGTGTGCGGAAGTCAGGCATGGTGAGCTGGAGTTCGGCGAGGTCACCGGTCTGATCAAACGCGGCATCCACCCGGACGGTGGTGGCGCCGATGGTCAGCGTGGACGCCACTGATCGCTCCCCCGTGACCCCCCACTGGATGGGCAGCATCGCCAGCGAGGCGGGCGAGTCCGTCCAGGCGGAGGCGAGGTTGCTGGCCACGAGCATCTCGGCCAGAGTTTGGCGTCGCGCACCTGTGACGGGCGCGGAGTTGAGCGTCGCGAGGACGTTCCCGCCCTCGGTGGTCAGCGATGTCATGTGGGTGAGCGGCAGCGGCCCGAGCCGGGTGTGCATGAGCTGCCACGCGGAGTACCGCGGCCAGAAGTGGTGGACCATCTCCACCTCGGAGGGCCTCCACTTCTTGTCCGCCGCCGTGCGCATACGCACCGTGGCGCGCGAGTACGAACCCGTGACCACCCAGTTCTCCAGGGAGCCAGAACGCCGGATCCACTCCTGCACGAGCGGTGGAACGTGCGCGATGAGGTCCTCGGTCACCCTCGGAACGCCGGGTCCGGAGGGCGCCGGATGCTGCGCGATGGTCTCTCGGAACTTGCGAGCCACCCTGGGCTGCATGAAGGCGGTGACCACCACGCCCATCAAGAGCCCAAGCGGCACCGCCCACGGCAGCCAACTCAGGAAATCCCCCATGGAAGAGATTCTGCCACCGGGGAGGGGGTGCGAAGTCCCGTGCCCCTGAGCCATGCACCCGCCGGATTGGGCACACCCGGCGCGGTACCGTGGCCACATGCTCGCACCCGGCGCCCGGATCGCCCTCACCGCATGCTCCAACGGCCTCGGCGAACGCGGCCGCCCCAAAGTCG
>JAUNRP010000178.1 GCA_030544165.1 bacterium | reverse complement strand
GTCAGGCCAGAACTCAGCCGCCGCGAGGGGGGCGGTGCGAGCCGCCAGGGAGACGGGGTGCGCGGGTGGCGCGGGCGACGTCGGCGGCGAAGATCGCGACCGCGATCCAGATCAGGGCAAACCCCGCCCAGCGCTCGGGCGGCATCGGTTCACCGTAGGCGAGCCAGCCCAGCAGGAAGAGCATGAGGGGTGCCACGTACTGCAGCATGCCGATCGTGGAGAGGTTCAGGCGCGCTGCCGCGTAGGCGAAGAGGATCAGCGGGATCGCCGTGACCGGACCCGAGAGGGCCACCAGCGCACCGTACGGTGAGAACACCTCCACCGTGCCCGCGCCACTGGCGGCGAGGGTGGCAAGGTACACGGCGGCGGGCACCGTGAGGGCGAGGGTCTCCGCGGTGAGGCCCTCCAGCGCGCCCCCCCGATTCCCCCCCCGCTTCGTGACCAGGCCATACAAGCCGAAGGACCCGGCGAGGACGATCGCGATCCAGGGGACCTCGCCGTAGCCGAGCACGAGCACCACCACCGCGGCTGCCCCGAAGCCGAAGGCGATCCACTGCAACGGCCGCAGGCGCTCACCGAGCACCAGGACGCCGAGGAGTGCGGAGACCAGAGGGTTCATGAAGTAGCCCATCGAGGCGTCCAGCGTGCGGCCGGTGGTCACCCCGAACACGTAGATGCCCCAGTTGATGGCCACCAAGAAGCCGGCCAGGGCCAGCGTGGAGAAGATCCGCGGATCTCGCGCAATGGCGGTGAACCGCCTCCAGCGGCCAATCGCGAGCAGCGCGATGGTGCAGAACAGGAGCGACCAGATTGCCCGGTGGGCGACCACCTCGAGCGGCCCCGAATCAGCGAGCAGGCGGAAGTAGATGGGGAACAGGCCCCACAGGATGTACGCGGAGGCGCCGATCACGAGTGCGCGTCGATCCTCCACCGCTCGATTGTGGCACGCGGGTCCCGGAGCGTGGCGCGCAGGCCAGCAGGTGCGGCACGCGGGTATGAAGCTCTGGCACGCGGGCCCTCAGGCCTGGCACGCCGGCCTCCCGTTGCGGCCGTCCCCGCCGTGCCGTGGAATTGGCCCATGCGTAGATCGAGTGCCCTCGCCGCAACCGCCGCCACCGCAGCCCTCGCCGCCGTGATTGCCCTGGCAGGGTGCACCGAGCCGGGGGAGCAGGTGACGGAGGGAACCTCCACCGTGACCCCCACGTCCGGTGGCGCTACCAGCACCGAGCAAGCAGAGCTGTTCACGGCAGACCCGCCCGAGGGGTTCACACCCGAGCCCGGCCCCCACCCGGGGCGGGTGGTCTGGGCGGCCAGCGATGGCGAGACCCGCTTGGAGGTCACAGCGATCCCTCCCGGCACGGAACTTCCCCCGGGTCAGCCGATGGTGAGTCTCGAGGACGTGGACGTGGACGGCACCCCCGTGGGAGCCGGCACCATGCTCGTGGGGGGAGCCGGCGGCCATTCCACCCTGGTGCGGCTCTTCCTGCCACTCCACTCAGGGGGCGAGGTGTGGCTCCACTGGGTGGATGCGATCACCCCGGGCACCGAGGACGCTGCCGTGGACACCGCCCACGCCGCCGCGACGGACCTTGCCAGGTCCTTGGTTCTCAATGAGGAGGTCACGCTCGGCTCCTGACGTGGCGGGTGCCATAGCCGGCCCTCCCTGACCGGCAGGTAGACTCGAGGACGGTTCCCGCGCCCCCGGGCGGCGCCGCGTACGGCGGCCCGATTGAGGCGAGTCACACAATTGAAAGGTCTGCTGTGAGCGCAGAGCGTCCCCTGGCCGTTGCCGTGATCGGCGCCGGTCCGGCTGGTATCTATGCGGCCGACACCCTGATCAAGTCCGATGTTGACGTGGCCGTTGATGTGTTCGAGAAGCTCCCGGCACCCTACGGGCTGGTCCGCTACGGAGTGGCCCCGGACCACCCACGCATCAAGCAGATCATCTCCGCGCTCTTCCGCGTGCTCCAGAGCGGTGATGTCCGCCTGATCGGCAACGTGGAGGTGGGCCGGGACATCGACTTCTCAGACCTGAAGCAGCACTACGACGCCGTCATCCTGGCCACCGGCTCGGACGCCGATGCCCCGCTCGATATCCCGGGCGTGGAGCTGGATGGCGTCTACGGCGCCTCCCAGTTCGTCTACTGGTACGACGGCCACCCGGACGTCCCCCGCGAGTGGCCGCTCGAGGCGGAGAAGATCGCGGTGGTGGGCGTGGGCAACGTGGCGCTCGATGTGGCCCGCATGCTCGCCAAGCACGTCCCGGACCTGATGGGGACGGACATCCCGGAGAACGTCCAGAAGGGCCTGGAGCAGAACCCGGCCACGGATGTGTACGTGTTCGGCCGCCGCGGCCCCGCCCAGTGCAAGTTCACCCCCCTCGAACTCCGCGAGCTCGGAGAGGTCCCGGACGTGGACGTGCTCGTGGACGTGGAGGACTTCGACTTCGATGACGCCGCCCACGAGGCCATGGCCGCCTCCAAGATGACCCGCCAGGTGGTCAACACGATGGTGGACTGGGTGATGGACGACTCCGAGAAGGAGGCCTCCCGCCGCATCCACCTGAAGTTCTACAACCGCCCCGTGGAGATCCTCGGTGAGGACGGCAAGGTGGTGGCCATCCGCACCGAGCGCACCGAGCCCGCCGGGGGCGGCACCGTGCGCGGCACGGGCGAGATGATCGATACCCCCGTGGACGCCGTCTACCTCGCGGTGGGCTACTACGGCGCCCGGGTCCCCGGCGCCCCCTTCGACGACGAGCGCGGCGTGATCCCCAACGACGAGGGCCGTGTGCTCGAGGACGGCCGAGTCCGCCGCGGCATGTACGCCACCGGCTGGATCAAGCGCGGCCCCGTGGGCCTGATCGGCTCCACGAAGTCCGATGCCCTCCAGACCGTCAACCACCTCCTCGAGGACTGGGAGGCCGGCCTACTCGAGCGCGGCCTCGATCCGGAGAACATGGGCCACGACGCCATGGTGCGCGTCCTCGAGGAGCGCGGCGTGCGCTACACCACCGAACGCGGCTGGGCGATGCTCGACTCCTTCGAGCGCCGCCTCGGTGAGGACCAGGGACGCGAGCGGATCAAGGTGGTCGAGCACGAGACCATGACCGCCGTCTCCCGCGAGGAGCAGCACGCGGGCAAGCTCTGGTGACCCCCACCCCGGGCGAGCACGCCTAGCGGAACGCAAGCTCCGCCGTCGGGAACAAACGGAGCCACCCGGATCGTTGAAGCAGGCATGACAGGCACGCACAACAACGGTCTGAAGACTGTTCTCCTGCTCGGCGGCATGTGGGGAATCCTCCTTGCCGTGGGGTATTTCCTCGCGTCCGGGACGGGCAACTCGATGTTCCTGTGGATCTTCGCGGGGATGGGGCTGATCTCCACGTTCGTCTCGTACTGGTTCTCGGACAGGATGGCGCTCTCGGCGATGAAGGCGCAGCCGCTCTCCGAGTCGGAGGCGCCCGAGATCCACCAGATGGTGCGCGAGCTCTCCGCGGCGGCGGGCAAGCCGATGCCGTCCATCCACATCTCGCCCACGGCCTCGCCGAACGCGTTTGCCACGGGGCGCAATCCGGAGAACGCGGCGGTGTGCGTGACCGCGGGGATCGTGCAGCTCCTTGACCGCCGCGAGCTGCGTGCGGTGCTGGGCCACGAGCTCGCCCACGTCTACAACCGGGACATCCTCATCTCTTCGGTGGCGGCCGCGATCGGTGGGATCATCACCTCGATCGCGCAGTTCGCGATGTTCTTCGGTGGGGGCCGCGATCGCCAGGGCGGCAACCCGATCGTGGCGCTGCTGATGATGATCCTGGCGCCGCTCGCGGCGGTGGTGGTGCGCTCCGCGATCTCGCGGACGCGTGAGTTCGATGCGGACAAGTCCGGCGCCGAGCTGACCCAGGACCCGATGGCGCTCGCCTCGGCCCTGCAGAAGATCTCGCGCGGCACCGATCAGGCACCGCTCCAGCCCACGCCCGCTCGTGAGAACGTGGCCGCCATGATGATCGCCAACCCCTTCCGGGCCGGCGGGATGGCCCAGATGTTCTCCACGCACCCGCCCATGGAGGAGCGCGTTCGCCGCCTCGAGCAGATCGCGGGCTACGGCGCGGGCGGCCGCTCCGGCTACGAGGTCTAGGACGCTCCGCTCCCGTTGGGGTCGCGTCCGTTTCTTTCCCGACGACGACGGGCGCACGTCCGCCGGTGGGAGTCCATGCGCCCTGCGAACTGGCGGCTGCTCACCTAAAATTGGTGGGGGAACTGCGCCGCCGCACCCCCAGGCGGTGCTCCATCGAGAGGACACCACCATGGAACTGGCAGGGCGCGTATTCGTAGTGACCGGCGGCGGCGACGGGATTGGCCGTGAGGTGGTCAAGGGCCTCCTGGCGCGTGGCGCCACGGTGGCCGCGGTGGACCTGAAGCAGGACGGCCTCGATGGCACGGCGGCGCTGGTAAGCGCCTCCGGCGCGCGGCTCTCCACCCACGCCATCGACGTCACCGATCGCGAGCGCATCGCGGCGCTGCCGGACGAGGTGATCACGGCCCACGGCCAGGTGGACGGCCTGGTGAACGTGGCCGGGATCATCCAGAAGTT
>JAUNRP010000177.1 GCA_030544165.1 bacterium | reverse complement strand
CGCCCGCCCGTCCCATCTCCTCTCCGGAGGCGCCCACCGTCCCCATCCACCCCGAACTCCTCGACGACGACTCCGTCCTCTGGGTCCTCCCCGCCGCCTTGGTCCCCGGGCGGGGTGCCGTCACGCGCGCCCCCCACCCCTTTGCCGACTGGATCGCCGCCGGCCAGGTGCGCATGCGCTGGGAGGCGGGTGGCGTCGTCGTGAGATTGGGGGAGGGGGAGCACTGGATCGAGTGGGCCGAGCCCGTGCGGCTGGGACTGCTCGAGGCGCTCGGCGGTGAGTGGGAGACGGCCGAGGAGGCGGATCTGGGCGCCGTGTTGGACGAGGTGCTGGCCGGAGAGGTCGGGGAGTTCATCGCCTCGCACGGGGGGCGGGTGCGCGTGGTGGAGGTGCGCGGATCGGATGCCACGTTGGAGCTCTCCGGCACGTGTGGCGACTGCCCGCTGCGCGGGATCACGCTGCAGAACCGGATCGGCGCCGCAGTGCGGGAAAGGTTTCCGGATCTCGGCGAGCTGGCGGTGGTGACGCCTCCGGGCGCGCGGCTGCCGTTCTTCCGCTAGGGCTTCCCCGCTCCCCGAGGGCTCCCGCGCGTTCCCCGCTTCCCCCAGGGCTCTCACGTATCCCCCTCTGCCATCCGGGCTCTCCCGTAACCCCCTCTGCTACCAAGGCTCTGACTCCCCTCTTGCCCAACGCCTGTGGCTCACTGCCTCCGGGCCCCTTGGACCGCGGCCTGCTTCCGGGGCTCTCGCTCCGCGCCCAGCTTCCGGGGCCCTTATTCCGCGGCCTGCTTCCGGGTCCTCATTCCGCGGTGTACTTGCCGATTTTGTGAGAGGTGCCCCCTCCGGACCTCGACCTCTCACAAATTCGGCACCCCACGCGTCACATCAGCGCTCATCAGTCCCACTGGCATCAGGATTCCTGCCGACTTTGTGAGAGGTGGACCTCGTGGAGCCCGACCTCTCACAAAATCGGCAGAAGTGGCGAAGGGGTGGGCAAGGAGGCGGGGCGGTGGCGGTGGCTCCGGGACTGGCAGCGGTGACGCCCCAGAGAAGCGGGCTGGGGGTGGAAGGGTCCTTGGGCGGGAGCGGACGGCGGCGGTGGTGGTGACGGCTCCGGGACTGGCGGCGGTGGCGGGGCTGGGAGTGAATCGGCCCCGGAGCGCGAGCGGGCGGTGGTGGTGGCGGCGATGGGAACTGGGCGGGCCGTGGTGGTGGCTCCGGGCGCTCGGCCGTCCTGGAAGCGGGGTCTGTAAGACTGGCGCCGTGCAGATCACGCGTACTCTTCCGCCCGGTGTCACCGCCGCCTTCCATGCTTTGGCGCAGCAGCACAACCTCGGTGCGCCGCTCGGTGCCCTGCAGGTCAACTCACGGGACCCCAACAAGGTGATGCCCACGGGCACGCTCACGTCGATCGGTTTCGGCATCATCTCGATCATGATCGGGAGCGCCATGTTCCTCCGGAGGGAGGAATCACACTTCATCTGGATGGGGCTCGGAGGGATCCTGATCGCCCTCGCGCTGGTGGTGGTCACCGATCTGCTGATGGGCCGCTACAAGAAGCGCGGCGAGGAGTTCGTGGCGGTACACGAGGGTGGGCTCGTGTGGGCGGGCACCGGTCCGGTGGAGCCCAAGGTGCTGCCGTTCTCCGGAATGCAGGTCCGCGATGACTCGCCCCGGAACCCCAAGCCCCTGGACGGCGACGCCCCGCGTGCCCGCAGGCTGAGGCTCCAATCTGGCGGCGAGAAGCTGACCATCCTGGCGTTCGGAAGCGATGAGATGCCGGCGCTGGACGCGATCGTCCAGCGCGTCGGCGCCCGCTGAGAGCCCCCGCCCCCGGCCCGTCAGCACCCGCCCCGCTCCCCATGCACCCCTGCCCCGCGCCTCGCGGCCGAGTGTGAGATCGCTCGCTGACGCTCGCCACCCGGGCAGGGGCGCTCGCATACTGGATTGACCTTTCCGGCCAACAAGGGGACCCAGGTGGCAACCAGTAACACGCCCAAGCGCACGCCCGTGCGGCAGGGCAACGCCTCGGCGGGCACGCGCGGATCCGCGTCCCGCCCCTCGGCCGCGCGCGGCTCCGGCGGCGGGCGTTCGGGAGCGGGAGGCTCGCGGTCGTCGTCGGGCACGCGCGGCGCGCCAGCCTCAGGGAAGCGCCCAGCGGCAGGTGGCCGCGGCGGAACCCGCGGCCCGGGCGGACCCGGGCGGAAGGGGACGGGCGGACGGAACGGGAGGAACCGTCGTCGGGGATTGTGGTGGAAGACCCTGTTGGCGATGCTCCTGGCCGGGCTCGCCATGGTCTCGGGACTGCTGGTGACGGCGTACGTGACCACGGACATCCCCGCGCCGGACGACTTCGCGCAGGCGCAGACCACGCAGGTGTACTACGCGGACGGAAGCCCCATGGGGGAGTTCTCGGAGTTCGCGCGCGAGCCGGTGGAACTCGCCTCGCTGCCGGAGCACCTGCCGCACGCGATCGTGGCCTCCGAGGACCGTCGGTTCTACGACAACGCGGGCGTGGACCTCCGCGGAATCCTGCGGGCGCTGTGGAACAACGTGCGCGGCCTGCCCACCCAGGGTGGCTCCACGATCACGCAGCAGTACGTGGAGCGGTACTACCTGGGCACCACCACCTCGCTGCCGGGCAAGTTCCGCGAGGCGATCCTGGCGGTGAAGATCAGCAACGAGCTCTCCAAGGAGCAGGTGCTCGAGAGCTACATGAACACCATCTACTTCGGCCGGGGGGCGTACGGGATCGAGGTGGCGGCGCAGAACTACTTCGGGAAGCCTGCGGCGGAGTTGAGCCTCTCGGAGTCGGCGCTGATCGCGGGGATCATCCCCTCGCCCTCGCGGTGGGACCCGGCCGTGGCCCCGGACCGGGCGGAGCAGCGCTGGAACCGGGTGCTCGATCTGATGGTGGAGGACGGCTGGATCACCGCGGAGGATCGGGCCGCGCAGACGTTCCCGGCGGTGATCGAGTACGTTCCCACCGATACGTTCGGCGGCACCACCGGCTACCTCCTCGCGATGGTGCGCGATGAGCTGGTGGCGCGCGCCGGGATCTCCGCGGCGGAGATCGATACGGCGGGCCTGAAGATCACCACCACTATCGATCCGGCGATGCAGCAGGCGGCGCTGGAGGCCGTGGCCAGCCTGCCGGAGGAGGGCCGCGCGCCCAACACGCGCATGGGGCTCGTGGCGATGGACCCGGGTACCGGTGCGGTGCGGGCGGCGTATGGCGGGCCCGACTACCTGGCGGTGCCGCGCAACGCCGTGGCCCAGGACCGCGCCCAGATGGGTTCCACCGCCAAGCCGTTCGGCCTGATCGCGGCGCTGGAGAACGGTGCATCGCTGGGGGACCGGTATCCCTCCCATGACGATATGGAGATTCCCGGGTACGACTTCCCCGTCTCCAACTACGATTCCCGCGATCGCGGAGAGATCAACCTCGTGGATGCGCTTCGCGAATCGGTGAACACGGTGTCCGTGCAGCTCAACGTGGAGTACGGCCCGGAGGCCACGCGCGACGTGATGATCCGCGCCGGGCTCTCGGAGAACACGCCCTCGCTGGATCCCGTGCCCTCCAACGTGCTGGGCGCCGCCGCGGCCACGCCGTGGGACATGGTGCGGGCATACGGCACGATCGCCGCCGTGGGGGAGAAGCACGATCCCTACCTGGTGGAACACGTGGAGGACCGCGATGGCCGCTCCCGCTACCAGGCCACCCAGGTGGGCGAGCGCGTGTTCTCCGAGGACGTGATGGCCAAGACCATCTACGCCATGCAGCAGGTGGTGATCGATGGGACCGGAGAGCGGGCTGCCCTGCCGGATCGGCCGGTGGCCGGGAAGACCGGATCCTCGAACAACTACCGCTCCGCGTGGTTCGCGGGATTCGTGCCCCAGCTCGTGGCCGTGGTGGACATGTACCAGCCGGGCCCGAACGGTGAGGAAGAGGTCATCACGCCGTTCGGGGAGTTCGCGCAGATTTCTGGCGGCTCGTTCCCGGCCATGGTCTGGCACGAGTTCATGGTGCGGGCCACCGCCGGCATGGAGGTGCTCCAGTTCCCCGATCCGGGCGATCTGGACCTCTCGCGGCCCGCGCCGCCCGCGCCCATCGAGGAGCCGACCACGGAGGAGCCGGGGCCTGAGGAGCCGACGGAGGAGCCGGCCGAGGAGAAGGACGACCTCGCTGCCGCAGCCTGGGCCTGAGGAGCCTGCGCCGCCGTCGCCTTCTCCTCCGGCCCCTTCTCCTTCGCCCAGCCCGCCACCGGCGCCGAGCCCCTCGCCGCCGCCAGCGCCCGCGCCTACTGAGGCGCCGACTGTGGAGCCCTCACCGGATCCCGGCCAGCCCACCGATCCGCCGGCTGAGGCTGCGGGCAGCGGGGTCGGTGTTCCGCCCGGGCACGGTGGGACGCCGCCGGGCCAGCAGAATCCGTAGGGAGATGCGGGATCTGACGGAAACCCGACACGTTATTGTGTCCGGCAAGTGACTGTAGTCAGTCATTTCGCGGACACGATAACGTGTCCGGTTCCGGTGGGAACGTTGTCCGCGGGGTGGATGAAGAGCCCCGGGGGATCTGGGGCGCTGGTGAGCTCCGGCGTCGA
>JAUNRP010000176.1 GCA_030544165.1 bacterium | reverse complement strand
CCAATTCTCGTAGGTTTGCACCCACAATCCTGAAGGTTTGCACCACCCCGGGACAGCCCTAACTCGTCACATCCTTGGACGAGAAGTGCGCCCACGCCGCAAGCCAGAACACCACGATCACTCCGCCGTAGTACCAGAGGCCCGAGGCCATCTCCCCCCACTGGATCGGATCGAACAGCACGCCGCTGAACCCCGAGAGGTAGTTGGTGGGGAGGAAGGGGTGCAGGAACGCCACCTGCTCGAGCGCCTGCAGGATCCAGGAGATGATCACGAGCGCCATCACCGAGATGGTGGCCACCACCGGGATCTCCGTGAGTGTGGAGATGAACAGCCCGATCGCCCCGATCGCCGCCATCGCGAGGCTGGCGTAGCCCACCGCGATCGCGAGCCTCCCGAGGCTCCCCGCAAAGCTCAGCTCCGAACCCGAGAGAGTGGTCATCGGCCCCACACCCAGGCTCACCGCCCCCGCCACGAGCCCCACCACGGCGATGAGCCCCACCGCGATCAGGGCGCCGAGTGCGATGGACGCGAACTTCACCGCCAGCAGCCGGGTCCGGGTCACCGGAACGGCAAGCAGGTAGCGCAGCGTCCCCACGTTGGCCTCCCCGGCCACCGCATCCCCCGCCACCAGCGCGATCGCGAGCGGGAGGAAGAACGCGATCTCCACCGTGAGCGAGCCGAGCGGAACGAGCACGCCGTTCGCGGAGACCAGCCCCAGCAGCCCCCCTCCGGAGTCTCGAATCGCGATCGCCATGATCACCGGCACCACCGCGAGGATGCCCAGGCCGATCTGGTTGCGCCGCCGCCCCAGCATGAGCCCCACCTCGGAGGCGAAGAACCTCCCGAACCCGCCGCGCTCAGCCCGAGACATCGAAACCCTCCCCCGTGAGCCCCACGAACACGTCCTCCAGCGAGGCGTGTGTCATCCGGAACTCCCGCACACGCACCCCATCCCCCACGAGCGCCGCCACCACGTCCTCGGCCGGCGGTGCCGCCTCGGGTGGACGCCCCTTCACGACGACGGCGGGTGGGCTTCCAGCGCCACCGGACGCTGCGTCGTCGCCCGGTCCCGTCACGGACTCAACCCCGGCGAAACCGAAGCGTTCTAGGACGGAACTGGCGGCGCCGGGATCGGGGGTGACAAGGCGGACCTGGGTTCCGACGTCGTCGAGGAGGCGGGAGATGCGGTCCTGGGCGAGGAGGCGGCCGCGGGACATGATGCCGACGTGATCGCAGACCTGCTCCACCTCGGAGAGGAGGTGGGAGGAGATGAGGATGGTGGTGCCGTCCGCGGCGAGGGAGGCCACGAGGCGGCGGATCTCGCGGGTGCCCTGGGGGTCGAGGCCGTTGGTGGGTTCGTCGAGCACGAGGAGGTCGCGGGGGGCGAGCAGCGCGGCGGCGATGGCGAGGCGCTGCTTCATGCCGAGCGAGTAGGCGCGGAACCGCTTGGATGCGGCGGCGGAGAGGCCCACCCGTTCGAGGGCCTCCCCCACGCGGGCCCTGGCGGTGCGCGGATTGGCGCGCACATCCGCAGCATCGAGGCGGTGGAGGTTGGCGCGACCGGAGAGGTGGGGGTGGAAGGCCGGCCCCTCCACCAACGCGCCCACCCGGGCCAGCACCGAACCGGTGGCGGCCGGCATGGACTCGCCGAGCACGGAGCACTCCCCGGCGGTGGGGCGCACGAGGCCCATGAGCATGCGGATGGTGGTGGTCTTGCCCGAGCCGTTGGGGCCCAGGAAGCCGTAGACGGAGCCGGTGGGGACGGCGAGGTCGATCGCGTCCACGGCCACCTGCTGGCCGAAGCGCTTGGTCAGGCCGGCGGAGGCGAGCGCGAGATCGCTCGCCGGGGCGGGGGCGGTCACGGGGCCGCGGTGAGTGCGGCGGTGAGGGAATCGGGGCCCACGGCGCCGATGGCGATGCGGCCGTCGTCCGCGAGGAGGGCGGAGAACACAGTGCCCTCGAAGATCTTCCCGCTCCCCCAGTCCCCGGAGATGGTGGGGAGCTGATCGAGCACGGCGGTGATGCCGCCGGCGGGGCCCTCGGGATGATCGACGTCCTCGGGATCCACCTGCGTGAATCCGTCTCCTGCGGGCGGGCCGGCGTGGCCGGCGGCGCCCGGATCCGGCGCGGGCAGGACCACCACGGCGGACCAGCCCTCACCCACCACCGTGGGCTCGGCTCCCGTGAAGGAGGAGGGATGCGGGGCGCTTCCCGGCGGGGCGTCCTCATCGGGGAGCTGACCGTGGTGCTCCAGGCCCTCCAGGTCCTCGGTCGAGGGGAGCTCGGTCACGATCTCCTCGGCACCAGCCGGCGTGGAGAAGGTGAAGATGCTGGGATTCGGGAGGGCGTAGGAGATGTCCGTGAATCCCACGTCCACAGCGGGAGTTCCTGCCGTGGAGGTGATCTGGAACCAGAGGGGCAGGGACGTTTCGGAGTCCACGGCGAGCCGGACAGTGCCGATCTTCGTGGCGGGGTCCTGCGGGGTGAGGACCAGCTCGTAGGCGGGGCGGCCCGCCACCATGCGGGTTCCCGAGGTCTCCACGGTGGTGGTGGGCTCGATGTGCTCGAGGGCCTGCTCGGCAAACTCACCGGGGGTCACGGGTGCATGCTCGGGCATGGTGCCCGTGTGCCCGGTGCCATGGGACGGGATGGACACGCGATGGACCTGAGCCGCGGCACTGTCCCAGAACCAGGCGTCCGAGCCGTTGGTGGTGAACGAGTATTCGCCCCCGCTCACCTGGAGGGCGAGCTTGGCGCTGTGATCCCCGTCCGTCCACACCTGCCACGTGTTGGTGCCGGTCACGAGCATCATGGGATCGAAGGGGCTGGCGGAGCTTCCGTGGCCGCCCGGTCCCACCACCTCGAGCGCGGAGAGGTCCGGGAGCCCCAGGTCCACGGTCTGGCTCACCGTGCCGGAGAACGCCACGGGCTCGGCGGCAGCGATGGACTCGAGAAGCTCCTCCGCGGTCTTCTCCGGGAGGCTCGGATCGGCGTTCGCCACCGAGGTGATCGCCGCAGGGGCGCCGATCGCGAGTGCGAGTGCGGCAATCGGGGCGATCCAGCGTGCGCGGGACGGTGTGGTCATGCCTCCACGATACGGCTGGAACCTGAGAGCGGGCAGGGTGCTAGCCCCACCTTTCGGAGGATCTGCCGGGCCCCCGGATCGCCCCGAAGCCACCCCGGCCTGCGTACGCTGGGTGGCATGCCCGCCGCACCACTCCCGCTCCCGAGCACGCCCCTCCCGATCGTGGGGGCACCCATGGCTGGTGGGGTCTCCACGCCCGAGCTCGTGGCGGCGGTGAGCAACGCCGGCGGCCTCGGGATGCTGGCGGCCGGCTACCTGACACCGGACCAGCTTGCGGCGGATATCGCCGCCACCCGGGCGCTCACGGACGCGCCGTTCGGCGTGAATCTCTTCGTGCCGGAGCAGCTCACGCCAGACGAGGCAGCCCTGGCCCGCTACGGCGCCCAGCTCGGTCCGGACTTCGCCAGGTTCGGGATCGATATCCCCACTCCGGGCTGGAAGGACACCGACTTCTGGCGGGAGAAGATCGCCATGCTCGCCGAGGACCCCCTACCGGTGGTCTCCTTCACGTTCGGCCTGCCCTCCGAGGGCGAGGAACGGCTCCTGCACGCCCTTGGCACGGCCCTCATCGGGACCGCCACCACCGAACGCGAGGCCCGCGCGTGCGTGGCCGCGGGGATGGACGCGATCGTCCTGCAGGGCACCGAGGCGGGCGGCCACCGCGCCACCCACCGGGTCTCCGCGGAGCCCGAGGACACCCCGCTCGATGATCTCCTCGCCGCCGTCCGCCCCCTCACCCACCTGCCGCTCATCGCCGCGGGCGGCGTCACCTCCCGCTCCCGCGTCCGCTCCCTCCTCGACGCCGGAGCCTCCCTGGTCCAGATCGGCACCGCTCTGGTCCGGACTCCCGAATCGGGCGCGCCCCAGCTCTACAAGGACGCCCTCGCGCTCCGCACCGGGACCGTGCTGACCCGCGCGTTCACCGGCAGGTACGCGCGCGCCCTGCGGAACCGCTTCACAGACGCCCACTCGGCCACGGCGCCGGCGCTCTACCCGCAGGTGGGCCAGCTCACCGGGCCGCTACGGAAGGCGGCAGCGGCGGCCGGGGACGAGGAGAACCTGCACCTGTGGGCGGGCACGGGCCACGCTCACGCACGGACCACGCCAGCCGCCGCCGCGAAGTGCCTCATGTCAATATGCCCGCGAAATTGGGGTGGTGCCTCAGTTAGGGATTGCCCGCGAAGTGGGGGTGTGGGAATTGTCGGGGTGGGTTTCAGCTGGCTTTGACGCGGATGCCCTTGCGGATGTCGGGTAGGGCGCTTGGGATGGTGGACAGGTAGAGCTGGTCGGTTTTCTCGGCGGCGAGTTTCATCAGTACGGTTTGGAGGTCGGCGATGTGGCGGGCGATGGCGTCGGGGTCGAGGCTGTCGCGGTATGCGGTCATCTCGGCGGTTTGGGCTGGGGAGAGGATTTGTGCGCGTAGGACCCGGTCGAAGGGGGTGGCGGGGGCGTCGTAGAGCCGCTTGCGTCGGCCGTGTTTGTCGGTGCCGTACCCGATGGGTTTCTTGGTCGGGGTCAGGTAG
>JAUNRP010000175.1 GCA_030544165.1 bacterium | reverse complement strand
CCTCATCCAGTCCGAACTCCTCGAGCGCGCCACGGAGCATGGGGGTGTCGATGGCGCCCGGGGCCACCGAGTTCACGCGGATGTTGTGCTTGCCGTACTCCATCGCGGCCACCTTGGTCATTCCCACCACGCCGTGCTTGGCGGAGACGTAGGCGATGTTGCCGGGCTGCGGTCGGAAGCCGGAGACGGAGGAGATGTTGACGATCGAACCGCCGTCCCCCTGCTCCAGGAACTGCTGGATCTCGTACTTCATGCACAGGGCCGCGCCCTTGAGGTCCACGGCCATGAGGCGCTCCCAGTAGTCCTCATCGAACTCCGCAACGGCCCCGTTGTCCGGGGTGAGGGCGGCGTTGTTGACGGCGCCGTCGAGGCGGCCGTAGGTGTCCGCCGCGAACCTGACCATCGCCTGCACCTCGTCCGACTTGGAGACATCCACGTGGACGAATGAGGCGGAGCCGCCGGAATCGTTGATGGCATCGGTGACGGCGTTGCCCTTCTCGTCGTTGAAATCGGCCACCACCACGTTGGCCTTCGCCTCGGCGAACAGCTTGGCGGTCGCCTCCCCCATGCCCATCGCGGCGCCGGTGACGATGACGGTCTTGCCTTCGAGAATCGGATAGGTCTTCATGCGAGCATCCCTCCTGCGTCGTGTTGGATGTGACCAACACCACGGTATCGGGGAAGCCCGGCCATTACTCCGGAATCGCCAGTAGTAATCCCTGCCCGAGGGTGGACGAGCGAGGGGGCCAACGTACGAAGGCGCGCAACGCGCGAAAGGGACGCTACCGCCGCCGTTTCTGGCGCACCCTCACGGAGATGGGGGGCGCTACCGCCGCCGTTTCTCGCGCACCCTCACGGAGATCTCGATCGGGGTGCCATCGAAGCCGAACGTCTCGCGCAGCCGCCGCTCGATGAAGCGCCGGTAGCCGGCCTCCAGGAACCCGGTGGCAAAGACCACGAACCGCGGCGGCCGGTTCTGCACCTGCGTGGCGAACAGGATCCGCGGCTGCTTCCCCCCGCGAACCGGATGCGGGTTCGCCGCCACCAGCTCCCCCAAGAATGCGTTCAGCCGGCCGGTTGGAACCCGCTGATCCCAACTCTCCAGCGAGGTCTCCAGCGCCCGCACCAGCCGGTTGGTGTGCCATCCGGTCTTGGCGGAGAAGTTGATCCGCGGCGCCCACTGGATCTGCACCAGCTCCCGGTCCAGCTCCCTCTCCAGGTAGTAGCGCCGGTCATCGTCCACGAGGTCCCACTTGTTGATGGCGATCACGAGCGCCCGGCCCGCATCGATCACCTGCTGGATCACGCGCACGTCCTGCTCGGAGAGCATCGCGAAGCCGTCCAGCAGCACCACCGCCACCTCGGCCTTCTCGATCGCGGCCTGGGTGCGCAGCGAGGCGTAGAAGTCCGCCCCGGAGGTCTGGTGCACCCGCCGCCGGATCCCGGCGGTGTCCACCAGCACCCACTGCCGACCGCCGAGCTCCACCACCTCATCCACCGGATCGCGCGTGGTGCCGGCCACCTCGTGGACCACCACCCGCTCCTCCCCGGCCAGCCGGTTCAGCAGCGAGGACTTGCCCACGTTCGGCCGCCCCACGAGCGCCACCCGGCGCGGGCCACCCTCCGGCGGGGGCGCCGCCACCGCGGACTCCTCCGGCAGCACATCCAGCGCCGCGTCCAGCAGTTCCCCGATCCCGCGCCCGTGCAGCGCCGAGATCGGATACGGCTCCCCCATCCCGAGCGACCACAGCGCCTGCGCGTCCGATTCGCCGGACGGCCCGTCCACCTTGTTCACCGCCAGCACCACCGGCTTGCCCTTGCGGCGCAGCATCCGCACCACGCGCTCGTCCGTGTCCGTGGCGCCCACGGTCCCGTCCACCACCAGCACCACGGCGTCCGCCAGGTCCACCGCCACCTCGGCCTGCTCGGCCACGGCCGCGTCGATCCCGGCCACGTCCACCTCCCAGCCGCCGGTGTCCACGAGCGTGAAGTCCACCCCCGCCCACTCGGCCGGGTACTTCACGCGGTCACGCGTCACGCCGGGGGTGTCCTGGACCACGGCCTCCCGGCGGCCCAGGATGCGGTTGACCAGCGTGGACTTGCCCACGTTCGGCCGCCCCACGATCGCGAGCACCGGCAGCGCCTTCGCCCGGCCCAGCGCCTCGGCCGCCGCCTCGCCTCCCTCGAGCAGCGCGAGGTCCTCCTCCGAGAGTTCGAAGTCCCCCAGCCCCTCCCGCAGGGCCTCCGCCCGCTGCTCGGCCTCCTCATCGTCCACCGCGGCCGGGTCGAACTCGAAGTCCGCCCCGTCCCAGCCGTCCTCAGCCCCGACGACGGCGGGCTGGCCGTCCTCGGCGCCCATCCCGTCCCAGCGCTCCTGCTCCCCGTCGACGGCGGAGCTCGCCTCGTGGGGCTCGGGCTCGGTGCCGCTGTGCTCGGTCACGGGCTGGTCCTTGGAACTCATTCCCCCATTGTCCGGGACCGGGCAGGCGCCGCCAAACCGAGGGTGACGCGACCGGATGCTGAGCGCGGGCCTGAACGCCGCCCCACCGAGGGCGCCGGCATCGGATGCTGGGCACGCGGGCGCCGCGTTAGCATCGGTCACGTGCCCCTGAACGCTCGCCGGCGCGGCCCCCTCCGCGCGCTCCTGGTCCTCTGTGCGGCCCTCCTCCTCCTGTTCCCCCTGCCCGCCCACGCCGACGGCGATCCCTCCCAGGATGTGATCCGCTCACTCACCGTGGACTACGAGCTCGATGTGGACGGCACCCTCCACGTCACGGAGACCTACGAGTGGGACTTCGGAACCCGGAACGGGCTCGGCTTCTACCGCTCCCTCATCCAGCGGATGGGCTACGACTCCACCCAACAGCGCGTCTACGAGTACTCCGGCTTCGATGTGACCTCCCCGAGCGGGGCTCCCGCCGATGTGTGGATCTCGGACGAGACCACCACCGAGATCGTGCTCTCGATCGGCGCACCCGATGGGTCCTCGGACACGCGGACCGGCGTCCAGACCTACGTGCTCACCTACGAGGCTCGCGGAACACTGAACGCGATCCGGGGCGAACCCGGGGTGGATGACCAGGACGAGTTCTACTTCAACGTCTTTGACGAGGCGGACAATCGCATGGACCAGGCGACGGTCAGGGTCACTGGACCGGCCGGCGTCGTCGATCATGCGTGTTACCACGGCCCGGACGGGGCGACGGACGGGTGCACCACCGAGGACGCGGCCGGGCCCACTGCCACGTTCACGCAATCGGACATCCCGGCTCGTGACGCGCTCACCGTGATGGCGGCGTTCCCCGCGGGCACCTTCACGAACACCGATCCGATCCTGGAGCCCATCCCGGAGGACCCGGTCCGGGACGCGATCGACGGCAGCGCGTTCGGGCGGGCCTCACAGTTCATTGGCAGCAACTGGCCAGCCCTCGCGGCGGGATGGACGGCGCTGCTGGGGGCCGTCGCCGGGGTCAGGATCTGGCGCGGTCGGGACCGTGCCTATGTGGGTCTCGCGCCCGGCCAGATGCCGGTGCCGGGCCAGCAGGTGGAGGAGGCGCGGATGGGCGCCGAGCCCCCGGTGGCCGTCCGCTTCACGCCTCCCGACGGCCTTACTCCGGGCGAGGCGGAGGTGATCGAGGACGAGATGGTGACCACGGAGGCGTTCACCGCCACCCTCGTGGACCTCGCGGTGCGTGGCTACCTGATCATCACCCCCACGGACATGGACAGCTCGGGCAACCCGCGAGACTGGGTGCTCGACGTCCCCGAGCAGAAGCCGGACGTGGGAGAACTCCTGGACCACGAGCGCCAGATGCTCCAGATGCTGTTCGCCGGCGCCCCACAGGTGAGCCTCAAGAAGTTGCAGGGCAAGTTCACGGCCCGGATGAAGCACTTCAACAAGCTCCTGACCGCCCACTCCGATTCCCGCGGCTGGTTCCGCAGCCGCGGTCTTCTGCGCACCCACGGGGCGTGGGGGGTGCTCTTCCGGGTGTTCCGCCTCCTCTACTGGATCTTCCCGGTGACCATCATGGCGTGGGCCTACACGATGGGCCGCGTGGCGGGATTGCTGCCGCTGATCATCGGGTTCGTGCTGGTGGTGACCACCCCGATCCTCGTGTTTGCGCTCACCCGGAAGGCCGCCCACGCCCGCACCGCGAAGGGCCGGGCACTCTACGAGCAGGTGCGCAGCTTCCGGGAGTACCTCTCCACGGCGGAGGCCCACCAGATCCGGTGGGAGGCCGGGGAGGACATCTACTCCCGCTACCTCCCGTGGGCCATCATCTTCGGCGTCTCCGACCGGTGGACGGAGATCTTCGAACAACTCCGGGCCGAGGGCCGCTACACCGCCCGGCAGACCTGGTACAGGGGCTCGGGTGGCCCGTCCGTGAACATCCGAACCGTGGGATCGGGCGTCAAGCGGCTGGGCCGCAGCGGGGTCTACAGCCTCCGGTACAGCGCAGGATCCAGCGGCGGCTCGGGGAGCCGGCGCAGCCGCGGCGGAGGGGGCCGCTCCCGCGGCGGTGGCGGCGGCGGGCGGATCGGCGGGCGCTGAGGGAGCTCAGCGCTTCTTGCGCCGCACGCCCTCGTCCCGCGGAAGGCTGATCCCCGTGAGCTCCTGGGCGTGTGTGATGTGGGCGGCGAGGCCGGCGGAGATGATCTCGATCG
>JAUNRP010000174.1 GCA_030544165.1 bacterium | reverse complement strand
GGTCTGACGAGCCAGGAGTCGCCCACGGATCGGCATCCGCTCCCCCGGACGGAACTCCACCGAAGCGCAACCCGCCGGTGCGGCGGACGGGTGCGCCGTCGTCGTCGATGGGGGTGCCCTGCCAGAGGACGATGGCGCGCGCGCCGGCGGGTGAGGTGTCGAGCGCGACGGCGGCGACGTCGTCGGGGGAAACGCCGATGAGGCGGGCGGCGGTGGCGGCGGGGTCCGCGGCGGTGGCGGACATGGTGAGCACGGTGGGGGTGGCGCCGAGGTGGCGGGCGATGCGCAGGAGGCGGCGCAGCACGAGGGCGACGTGCGCGCCGGTGACGCCGCGGTAGGCGTGGAGTTCGTCCACCACCACGTAGGTGAGGCCGCGGAGGAACCTGGCCCAGCGGGCGTGCTGGGGAAGCATGGTGAAGTGCAGGAAATCGGGGTTGGACATGACGATGTCCGCGTGGTCGCGGGCCCAGTCGCGTTCGGTGAAGGGGGTGTCGCCGTCGGCGGTGGCGGTGCGGACGCCCTTGAGTCCCGCCGCCCTGAGGAGGGCGGTGAGGGAGGCGAGTTGGTCCTGGGCGAGGGCCTTGGTGGGTGAGAGGTAGAGGGTGGTGGGGCGGCGGCGGTAGTGGGAGATGGAGCCGGCGCGCGGGGTGACGGCGGTGACGTCTCCGGCGCGGATGGCGGAGACGGCGGCGAGCCAGGCGGGTAGGGATTTTCCGGAGCCGGTGCCGGTGGCGATCACCGTGTGGCGCTGGCTGTGGAGGTGGGCGGATGCCTCGGCCTGGTGGGCCCAGGGCTTTTCGATGCCGAGGGCGCGGTAGCCGCGGATGAGATCGGGGTCTGCCCATTCCGGCCACTCCGCGGTCTGCGCCGGGCGGGGGGCGAGGTGCTCCACGTGCAGGAGGCGGCCGTCGAGTGAGCCCTCGGCGAGGATCAGGTCGAGAGCGCGAGCCGTGCGGTCGGGGGACACTCCCCCATGGTCCCACTCGCGGAGGGGAGGGTGGGCGCGCGGGCGGCGTGAGCCGACGGGCCGCCGAAGACGGGAGGAAGGCCGGCCGCGGCGGAGCTAGCGCCTGGACCGCAGGCGTTGGACCTAGCGCCTGGACCGCAGGCGGCGGAGCACGCGGTTCTTGAGCGAGCCCCGCATCCTCACCATCTGGGCGTTCGCCTCCTCCAGGATGTGCCGGTAGATGGCCTTGCTCATGCGGTCCTCGAGGGGAACCGAGAGCCCTGCCAGCAGGAGCCTGCGCGAGGAGAAGATGGGCGCCGGAGTGGTGGCGAGGTCGAACTCGGAGTAGCCGTAGCCCGCCCACTTGGTCATGCGGTGCTCCCAGTGGAAGAAATCGTAGAAGTCGTGGCCCTTGAGCGCCTCATTCGTGAACTGGGTGTGGTCCATCCAGCGCTCGAACTGCTCGAGCAGGCGCGGGTCCTCCTTCATCGGTGAGGCCGTGTACTTCGCCGCGAGGACCTCCGGGGTGGGCGCCTTCGCATCTCGGGTGGCCCACATGGAGGTGAGGATGGCGCCGCCGATTCCGTACATGGTGGCGGCGCGGGCCGGGGCGTGCCGGTAGAGGCCGGCGGCGAGCGCGATATGGCGGGCCCACACCGGGAAGGTGGTGGTGTACAGGCCCCGGAAGTCCTCACTCACCGGGTTGGGAAGGTCAATGATCAGGTGGCGGAGACCCGCCCGGGTGGCGCGCGCGTTCGCCACCAGGACGTCCAACTTGGTGGAACCGGGGTTGCGGGTGAACGAGTGGTAGGTCAGCGCGAGGGTGGTGGCGGGATCGAGTTCCGCGCGAGCGGCCTTCAGGATCGTGTGGGAGTCCGAACCCCCGGTGAGGGTGAGAACCCGGGTCGAGGCCGCCTGGGACCAGAGCCGGACCTGGCGGCGGAACTCGTCCCGCACCGCCGTGGCCGCCTCCTCGAGCGGAAGCGTCTGACGCTCGGCCCGCGGGAAGAAGCGCTGCTGGCGGACTTCCCCAGCCACCAGCTCGAGGCGATGGTTCGCGTAGAGCTGCCCCACGCCGTCGTGAGTGGTGGTGAGCGTGGGGATCCACCGCCCGAACGGGTCCTGGTAGTCCGGATGACGCAGGATCCAGCGGGCCTCGGTGCTGGGCAGGCCCCCGGCGCGGCGGGAGAGTAGTTCAGCGTGGGAGGCGAGGGCGATTCCGCCGCCCTCGTGGTGGTAGACGGAGCGTGTGGCCAGGGGATCGCTGTAGACGAGGAGGCGGCCCTCCCGCCACACGAGGATCACGAACCGGCCGGTGAGCCACGTGATGTACTCGTCGAGCTCGTCCTGGGTGGTGAGGCGCAGGAGGTGCTTGGCGATTCCCGAGCGGCGTCCGCTCTGGTCCCAGGCGTAGCCCAGGATGATCGCCGCGCTGCCGGTGGGCGCCGAGCTGGTGCTCGGGCCGCGGGTGGCGGACACGGCCCGGGGGATGGCGCTCGCGGATTCGTGCGGGAGTTCGGGATCCACCTGGAGGTGGTAGGGGCCAATTCCGAGGCGCTGCCAGCGTGGGTGCACGAGGTCCGGGAGGAACTCAGGAGTGAGGAGGAAGCCCTTGGCGAATGTGTTGTTGTACCCCCATCGCTTGTAGGCGGGAAGGAAATCGATCATCGCGGGGTCCACGCCCAGAGCCTATCGAGCCGCCGGGAGCGCGATCGAGTCCGCACGTCGGCAACCGCGCGTGCCCGCCCGATCCGCGCGCGAACGATCCTCCCAGATGCGACGATGTGGCCAAGCATCACAGGAGGGTCACCCCGTCATGTCCTCGACCGCCACCCGGCTCAGCCAGATCGCGCTCCTGCTCGTGCGCCACCGCGGGCTCGCGGGAGACATCACGGACGCCCCCGAGCTCTCCGCCGAGGGCGCGGGTTCTCGCGAGGGATCCGAGGCATCGATCACCGACGACGCCCGCGCCCTCGCCTCCCAGCTCGAGTCCATGGGTCCCACGTTCGTGAAGTTCGGCCAGTTGCTCTCCACCCGTCAGGACCTGCTGCCCGCCTCCCACACCGCAGCGCTCGAGCGGCTGCAGGATGACGTGGAGCGCTTCCCCACCGAGGACGCGCGCGCCATCATCGAGCGGGAGCTGGGAGCCTCCGTCCGCTCCCTCTTCTCCGAGTTCGACGACGAGCCCATCGCCGCCGCTTCCCTCGCCCAGGTGTACCGGGCTACTACCCGCTCCGGCCGGGACGTGGTGGTGAAGGTACTCCGGCCGGACATCCGCGAACGGGTCCACGGCGACATGGAACTCCTCACCCAGCTCGCCGGGTTCGTGAACGAGCACACGGACGCAGGGCGCCGGATCGGGATCTCGCGGCTGCTGGCCCAGTTCCGCCGATCACTCGCGGACGAGCTGGACTACCGCAAGGAGCTCGCCAACCTGCAGGCGTTCCGCGAGTTCGCCTCGCGGGAGGATTCGCTGGTGATCCCCGAGCCGATCGAGGACTACTCCACCGCCTCGGTCCTGACCATGGAGAGACTCGCCGGGAAGAAGGTCACCGATGTCTCGCCCGTGGAGCGCCTGGACATCGACGGCACCGAGCTCGCGGAGTCCCTCTTCCGGTTCTTCCTGCGCACCCTGCTCGTGGAGGGCCGCCTGCACGCGGACCCCCACCCCGGAAACCTGCTGCTCACCCCGGAGCACCGCCTGGGCCTCGTGGACCTCGGGATGGTGGCGTCCGTCCCGCGCAACGTCCGCTCCCAGCTCGTGAAGCTGCTGGTGGCGATCGGCGACGGCGATGGAGACGAGTCCGCAACCCTCCTGGCCGCCATGGGCCACCCACTCGACACCTACGATGCGGCATCTTTCCGGGATGAGGTCTCACACCTCGTCTCCTCCACGGTGGCGCTCGGATCCCAGCTCCAGGCCGGATCGGTGCTCACGGAGCTGGCCCGGCTCTCCGGGCAGCATGGCCTGCGGCCGCCGGCGGAGATGTCCATGGTGGGTAAGGCGCTGCTCAACCTGGACCAGGTGGTGCAGCAGTTGGATCCGGACTTCGAGCCGGCAGAGGCGTTCCGCTCCAACATGAGGACCATCCTGACCTCGGGCCTGAAGGTCTCCGGCGGCGCCGCGTTCACCGGCGCGATCGAGGCCAAGGAGTTCATGGAGAAGCTCCCCCGCCGGGCGAACCGGGTGCTGGATGCGCTGGCGGACGGGGAGCTCGCGTTCCGGGTGAACGCGATCGACGAGGAGCGGGTGCTCCAGGCGGCGCACCACATGGCCAACCGGCTCTCCACCGCGCTGATCCTGGCGGCGATCACCGTGGCGGCGGCCTTGCTGGTGCACGTGGATGCTGGCCCGAGGCTGTTCGGGTACCCCGCGATCGCGATCATCTTCTTCCTGGGAGCGGCAGTGGGTGGCCTCGTGATGGTGGCCACGATCTTCGTGCAGGACCGGCGGGTGCGGCGCGAGAGGCGCGCCAAGGAGAAGCGGCGGGACAGCCGGGTGGAGGGTGCGTAGGCCCGGTCAGGGCGCGGAGGCAGGGTCAAGGGCACCTAGCCCCGGTCGAGGCACCCGGGCGGAGGACACCCCCGGCCAACGAACGGTGACCCGTGCTGAAAGGTGAGCTCCGCCGTCGTCAATGGTAAAGAACGTGGGGACCAAGGTCCCACGGTACCCCCGGTCATATACGAAGAAACCACAACATCTAGTGCGACACGCGCGCGCCCA
>JAUNRP010000173.1:2969-4753 GCA_030544165.1 bacterium | reverse complement strand
CTGGTTGCAAACCTTCGAGAATCGGACTGCAAACCTTCAGAAGAACTGTAGGATGGCGGAATGACGCACGTTGTCCGCCACATCACCGAGCACGGCAGAGACCTCCTTGCCCACTTCCCGGTGACGGTGATCCAGGGTGCGCGGCAGGTGGGCAAGAGCACGCTGGCTCAGCTCCTCGCATCTCAGCATGAGTCGGTTGTCGTCTCGTTGGATGATGACGAGGCCCTGGCCGCGGCCGACGCCGATCCTGTGGGGTTCGTGTCCCAGGCAGGTGACGGGCTGCTCGTGGTGGACGAGGTGCAGCGCCGCCCAGAGCTGTTGCGCACCATCAAGGCCAGCGTGGATCGCGATCGGCGGCCCGGACGATTCCTGCTCACCGGCTCCGCGAACCTCCTGAGGGTGAAGGGAGAGACCGACTCGCTCGCGGGGCGCGCCGTCAGCCTCCGGCTGCGGGGGTTCAGCCAGGGTGAGATGCGCGGCCAGCGGGACGATCTGATCGGAGCAATTCGGCTCGGCCGAGACATTGCAGGCTTCACCACGGAGTGGAGGAGGGGAGACTACGCCGCCGCGATGGCCCGCGGCGGGTTCCCGGAGGTCGGGGTTCTTCCGGATCGCCTCAGGCGAGTATGGCTGGAGGGCTACGCCGAGCGTGTCCTCCAGCGGGACGCGACCGAACTTCCGGGTGCCTCCCAGTTCGAGCGGCTGCGCGTGGTGGCACGGCTGCTCGCCGCGAATCAGGCGGGAGAACTGGTCAAGGGCCGCGTGGCCGAGCAGGCCGCCATTCCAGCGGCAAGCTTCCAGCCGTATCTCGATGCTCTTGAGTCCATCTACATGGTGGAGGTGCTCCGGCCGTGGACCCCCAACCTCACCCAGCGCGAGATTGGCCGCGCCAAGGCGTTCATCGAGGACTCTGCGCTCGCAATGCGACTCGGAGGGACCTCCGAGGCTGAGCTCTCGGCACTGACGTCGAGGCCGTTCGGGGGTTTGCTCGAGGCCCTCGTCGCCTCTGAGCTCCTCAAGCAGCAGGGATGGACAGAAGAACCCTTCCAGCTCTACCACTACCGGGAACGCACAGGTCCTGAAGTCGACCTGGTGGTCGAGCTTGAGTCAGGTGGCGTGATTGTCCTTGAGGTGAGGGCGTCCTCGACCTACAAGTCGGATCAGTTCCGAAGCCTCGAGTTCCTCCGTGAGCGTCTCGGTGATCGCTTCGTGGGTGGCTTCGTGCTGGGCACAGCGGCCCATGGATTCCGTCACTCGGATCGACTGTGGGGTCTCCCCATCGCAGCCCTCTGGGAGATGTAGGTGGGCGTGGCCGGTAGTCTCGATCCACGAAGCGGAGGAGGGGGTGCAATGGCCGAGAGGGACGTCGTGAGCCACGCACCGGAGTGTGTGCGCGCGTGGGTGGAGGCGGACCGGAGGCTCGATCTCGAGCGGATGCGCGAGCAGCTCGATCCAGCCGTGGTGCTCACCTCGCCTCTCACGGACGCGTTCGACTTCCGGGGGCGTGATGAGGTCATGGCGGTGTTCGAGTCTGCCTTCGAACTCCTCACAGACATCGAGATCCACCGGGTCACGGGCGCGGGCGCAGACTGGGTGCTGTGGGGCACGAACCGCCTGCGGGCTCGCAGCCTGGAGGAGATCCAGTGGCTCCGGATGGGGGAGCGAGGTCTCATCTCAGAGATCACCCTCTTCATCCGCCCCGTGCCCGCGGCCGTGGCGCTGCTGGCGAAGATCGGGACGCCGCTCCACCGGCGTGGGACCATGAACCGTCTCGGCGCCGTGGC
>JAUNRP010000173.1:0-2869 GCA_030544165.1 bacterium | reverse complement strand
AGCGCCTCGCACACCTTGAGCACGGTCGTCCACGTTGGATTGCCGCTCTCCGATAGCGCCTTGTACAGCCCGTCACGGCTCATTCCGACCCGACGTGCGAGCTCGCTCATGTTGCCAGAGCGAGCAATCACCCCGAGGGCGCGGGGAACCGCAGTGGGGTCCCCCGGCGACTCCTCTAGCGCAATCTGGAGATACGCTGCGGCATCCTCGACACTCTCCAAATAGTTGGCTGGATCGAAGCGCCTGAACCGTTCTGTACTCATTGCTCTCCCTCCGAAAACCACTCGGCAGCCAGTCGGTGTGCCCTGGATTGATAATGTCGACTGTAGTCGACACATTTGCGGGGAAGCAGGCTGTGTCTGGCGAAGATCGGGACGCCGCTCCACCGGCGTGGGACCATGAACCGTCTCGGCGCCGTGGCCTCCGCCATGGCGGCCCCGCTCGCCGGGGCGCTCGCCCTGGCCGAGAAGCACCTCATGCCCCGACTGAAGAATCCCCGGAGGACTCCATGACCCCCACCCCCACCGGCCGCGTGGAGCGCCGCGGCGAGAACTTCGCCCTCATCCTCTCTCGCACGTTCGATGCGCCGATCGAGGAGGTGTGGGCGTCGGTCACCGAGTCGGACCGGCTCGCCCGCTGGATCGGGACGTGGGAGGGGAACCCGGCGGACGGCGTCGTCGATTGGACGATGACGGCCGAGGGGGTGACCACGCCCGAGCCGATGCGGATCCGGGAGTGCACCCCGCCCCACAGCCTCAAGGTGACGGCGGAATCCCCGATGGGCCACTGGCCCATGGAGATCGAGCTCAAGGAGGTGGAGGGCGGCACCACGCTCACCTTCACCCACACGGACGTGCACCGCGAGTGGCTGGGATCCATCGGGGCGGGCTGGGAGTACTACCTGGACCGGCTCGTGGCCGCCGAGACGGGAGGCGACGTGGCCGCCATCGACTTCGAGCGGGACTACTTCCCCTCAATGGGTGACCACTTCAGCGCGCCGGAGGACTGAACCCGCCATAGCATTTCCGCCATGGTGCGTTTGCGGCGGGTGAGTCCGCGCTCGAAGGGATACACCCGCCGTCGACGGGGAACGGGATTCTCCTACCTGGACGCCGACGGACACGCCCTGCCCCCGGACGAGGTAGAGCGCGTGAAGGGGCTCGCGATCCCGCCCGCGTGGGAGGACGTGTGGATCTGCCGCTACCCCAACGGGCACCTGCAGGCAACGGGCACCGATGACGCGGGCCGGCGGCAGTACCTGTACCACCCGGACTGGCGGATCCGGCGCGACCGCTCCAAGTTCGAGCGGGTGACCCAGGCCGCGGCGATGCTGCCGGGGGCGCGGCGGCGGATCGCCTCGGACCTGAAGAGGGACGGGCTGCCGCTCGAGCGGGTGGCGGCCGCGGCGGTGCGGCTGCTGGACGTGGGCTACTTCCGGATCGGGAACGACGCGTACACGGACGCCCACGGATCGTTCGGGCTGACAACGTTGGAGCGCAGCCACGTGCGCAAGAGCGGGAGCGAACTGGTGTTCTCGTTCGTGGGCAAGTCCGGGATCAGCCACTCGGTCTCGGTGGACGACGACGCCGTGATCGGCGTGCTGCAGAAGCTGCGGTCGCGGCGGGACGAGAGCCAGCGGCTGCTCGCGTACAAGGACGGGCGCGAGTGGAAGGACCTCACGAGCGCGGCGGTGAACGACTACCTGGGGGAGTTGTTCGGCGGGGCGATGACCGCGAAGGACTTCCGCACGTGGCATGCCACCGTGATCGCGGCGGAGGTGCTCGCGCTCTCGGACGAGGCGGGGGAGAGCGCCGCCTCTCGGAAGCGGGCCGTGAAGCAGGCGGCCACCGAGGTGGCGGCCTACCTGGGCAACACCCCGGTGATGGCGCGCAACAGCTACATCGATCCCCGCGTGATCGATGCGTACGAGTCCGGGACCACCATCGAGGCCGCCGCGCGGAAGCGGTACCGCACGGCGCAGGCCCGGCAGGCGGGGCTGGAGGAGGCCGTGTTGGAGCTGCTCGGAGAGTAGGACGCCGGGGGCGGGGAGGGTCCCGGGACCTTGGGCGCTTCCAGTGCTGGGCGCCTGGTGCGAGGGTGGGTGGCGAGGTGAGGTCGATGAGAACTGGAACCCGCATCCTCCTGGGGATTGCAGCGGTCAAGGCTGTGGCGCTCGTGGGGATCGGCGCTGCGCTGGCTGCTGGCGTGCACCGCCGGCTCGGGACAACGGCGGCTGAGAATGCCTCACCGCTCCCCGGGGACGATCTGGTCCCGGACGCCACCATCCAGAACGACCGCGCCACCACCATCTCCGCGCCGCCCGAGAAGGTGTGGCCGTGGCTCGCCCAGATCGGCCAGGACAAGGCGGGCTTCTACTCCTTCGAGGCGCTCGAGAATGCCATGGGGTGCGAGATCTCGGGAGCCGAGCACATCAACCCCCAGTGGCAGGACGTGCAGGTGGGAGACCTGGTCACGCTCGCCCCCGGGATGGGAATCCGGGTGGCCGCGGTTCGCCCCGGCTCGCACCTGGTGCTCACCTCCGAGGGCGGGGAGTACCCGGCGGACGCCGAGGGGAAGATGGACTTCGACTTCACGTGGACCTTCCGCCTGGTGCCGGTGGCGGACGCGGACGGCGAGCCCGCCACCCGCGTCCACGTGCGCGAACGCTACCGCCCACACGATCGGTCCACCTCCCGCACCCTCCACGCCGTTGCCGTGGGGAGCGCCATCATGACCTGGAAGATGCTTCGGAACATCAGGCGGTTGGCCGAGAGCCATTAGGTCCCGGGCGTCACCAGATGAGCGATCCGAGGAGGCGAGAGGGCCGGGTATCCCGTGAGATACCCGGCCCTCTTGTTGGTCCGCTCGC
>JAUNRP010000172.1 GCA_030544165.1 bacterium | reverse complement strand
TGGATGCCGGCCGCCACCATCCGGGCGTACTCCGCCCTGGCGGCCTCCGGCGCCTCCCAGTCCCACACCTCCACCATCCCGGCGGCGGCCAGGGCCCCCTCTCGGCGCACGGTGCCGAGCATCCCGGTGATCCAGTCGGGCGGGACGAGTGAGTCCGCGTCCGTGTTGAACACCCAGGTGTCCGCGGCGTGGCAGGCCGCCTCCGCCATGGCGGCAGCAACCGCGCCGCGTCGGACGTCGGCGATCGTGCGGGAGGCGTCATCCCAGACGACGATGCCGATGGCGTCCTCCCCCTGCAGCGCGGCGCGGGCTGCCGACCCGGTTCCGTCCGCGCATGCGTGGGCCACCACGGCCACGCGCGCCTCGGCGATCTCCCCCTCCGCCCGGGCGTGCCGGACGGCGGCCAGCACCGTGGCGAGGCACGCCCCGATCACCTCCTCCTCGTCGTGCGCAGGAATCGCCACGACGACGCAGGCTGGGCTGGTCACGACTCCTCCCCCGCACCCGGGCCGGGTGAGCCGAGGTAGTGGGCGTCCGAATCCGCGTTCTGTTGGGCCACGTACAGGGCCAGGTCGTCGACGGCGCGGGTCAGGTCCTCGTCGAACGCGAGTCCGGCCGGACCGGCGATGGCGCGTGCCTCGTCCAGCACGCGCCGGACGGCGGCCGCCACTCCAGCGCGGGCCAGGGTGGCGAGGCGTTGCGGGTCCGCAGGGCGCTCCTCGAGGGCAACTCCGGCCTGCCGGACCACCGCGAGCGCTGCGGCGAGGTCCGCCTGGGCGCGGCCGAAGCGGACCCGCTTGGCGCCCTGGTCCTGGTCTCCGAGGAGGTCGAGCACGCGGGCGGCACCGCCCGCCCACACCGCGGCCACGCCCACCCCGCCGGGGAAGAATCCCCAGCGGTCCAGGTAGAAGTTCTCCTCCCCCACCTGGCGGGCCTCCACCTCCTGATCGAGCTGCACGCGGTGCGAGCGGCTGAACTCCATGGCGCGGGTGTGCCACTGGGTGGTGTCGAACGGCCAGTCGCGGACGCGGGCGTCGAGGAGCACGTGGGTCTCGTCGTCGGGCCAGGCGGTGACCAGGGCGCGATCGAGGACCCCGGCGCCCGAGGCGAACATGAGCCTCCCGGAGAGGTGCCAGCCGGAAGCGCTGGGGCGCGCACTCAGCCCGGTGCCGCCGGAGCGGGAGGCCCACACCCCGTAGAGCGCGCCCGCCTCGGGCTCTGCGCCTGCCTGGTGGAGGATGCGCAGTGCGTCCACGTGACCTTCGGTGAGGCGGGAGAGCGTGATGTCGGTGCGTCCGAGGGCGATGAGTGCCTCGAGGAAGTCCGGCCAGGAGAGGCTCACCCAGTCCGCCTGCCCCGCCAGGTTGAGAATCGCTTCCCGTTGGGAATCGGGATCGGTGCTGCGGAGGTGGTCGGGAAGGTGGAGGGGATCGGGGGTTCTCATCGGTGGTCCTCGCCGCGGGGTCGGTAGGTGGAGATGACGAAATCGGGCTCGTCATGGTGGACGTGCCGCTGGAACCGCACCTGCAGGCGGTCGGCGAGCTCGGCATCGGCGTCCGCACCCGAGCAGTACGCGTCCTCCGGGTGGTGGCGCCACTGGACAGAGACGATCTCGGCCTGCAGGGAGGCGAGGGTCGCGGCGGTGGCCGCGCGGTCGTCGTCGTCCAGGTAGTAGAGCACCTCGGAGACGATGGCGAGGTCCGCGGAACGGGCCCCCTCCGGGATCGCGGGGAGGGAGGAGCGGACCGCCGAGACGTTGGCGGGAAGGCCGGTGAGCTGCGAGATCGCGACGGCGGACGCGTCGGAGGCGATCACCTGGGCGGCGCGCTGGGCGAGCTCGCCGGAGAGGTGGCCGGTTCCCGCGGCGGCGTCCCAGGCGAGGCGGTAGCGGGGGGAGGCGAGCGAGGCGAGCACGAGGCCGCGCTTGCGGACCTCGTACCAGCGGGTCCCCACCCCGAACGGATCGCGGTCCTCGCGGTAGAGGCGGTCGAAGTCAGGGGAGCGCACGGACCTGGACCTCCATCAGCAGTTGCTCCGCGTGGCGTTCGAGGAGGCTCGCCGGGACCACGGCGGCCCGGGCAGGCGGGCGGGGCCGGGTCTGCGAGGGGAAGCAGGCGAGCGCTGCTTCGCGCGCCCGCTCGGAGGCATCATCGGTCTGGATCCGGATGAGGCGGTCACCGCCAGCGGCCGCCTCGGCGGGCGTGAGCCAGTACGGAGTCCACACGAGGTAGTGGATGAGGGGCACCCCGGCGGCATCGGCGAGCCTCGCGGCGATCCGGGCGGCGGCCTCGTGGTCCGGGTGGGGATCGTGCTCCCACGGGGCGAGGATGGCGTCTGCGCCCGCGGCCTCTGCGGCAAGGGCTGCGCTCGCCTCACGGACGTGATCGGCGAGCTCGCCGTCAGGCCAGCGCTGGGTCTCCAGGGGTTCGGCGCCGAGCTCCCGTAGGGCGCAGCGCCACTCGGCCAGGCGCTCCTCCGCCACCGCGTTCCCCTCCTCCGCGTCTCCGACGCAGCGTTCACCGGCCGTGAGGGTCACACACTGGACGGGGCCGTCATGGGAGGCGATCAGGCGGCCCGCGCCGATGGTCTCGTCGTCGGGGTGGGCGGCCACCACGAGGAGGCGGGCGCCCGGAGGAACCGGGGTGGCCACGGGAGGGGTGGCCGCGATCGCTGCCTCCCACACGTGGTGGGGCACCGGCTCGGGCGCGGTGTCTGCGGGCAGCACGGGGCTCCGTTCATGTAGGTGTGCCCTGATCGTAGGTCCATCACCGCTGGTCAGGCTCCATCCCGTGGGGTGAGCCCGCTCCGGGGCCCGGCGATGGCCGCCAGCCGCGGGGAGCGCTCAGTCCTCCGCGAGGAGCTCATCGATCTGGCCCATGGCCTCGCGGGTCCCCTCCTCCACGCCCATCTCGAGCACGGTACGCAGCGCCTCCTCGGAGTCGTAGCTGCTGACGGCGGTCACCCGCGTGCCGCCACCCATCTCCTCGAAGCGGTAGACGTTCCGGGAGACGGGCATGCCCTCCTGGGGCTCGAACGAGTCATCGGGTGCGAATCCGTCATCGAACGCGAACTCCACGGGTTCGTTCACGGCCACGATCGACCACCAGCCGTAGAAGCGCTCCCCCTCCGGGGACGTCATGTAGTAGTGCACCCGGCCGCCGGGAGCGAGCTCGTGCTCCACGATGGTGGCGGGGTGGCTGGGCGGCCCCCAGACGCGCTCCATCTGGCGCGGATCGGAGTAGACCTGCCACACGCGCTCGATCGGCGCGTGGTACTCGGCCTTCACGGTGATGGTGAGGCTCTCGGTATCTGGGATGAACTCGGTCACTGGCATGTGCCCATCGTGGCGCGCCGGGGGTCCGGGCGCCACTGGAGGCCGGCCGCATCGGGCCTGCGGACCTGCGGCTCTCGGTCCGCGCTCAGGAGACGAGTGGAATCCGCTGGTAGCCGCGCATCACGAACGTGTCCCGGCGCTGGGCGCGGTCCGCGAGCCGGAGCTCGGGGAGCGCCTCGAAGAGCGCGGCGAACGCCACCTCCGCCTCCAGGACCGCGAGCGGAGCGCCCAGGCAGTTGTGGGGACCGGTGGAGAAGGAGAGGTGCTTGCGAGCGTTCGCGCGTGTCACATCGAGGGTGGCGGGGTCCTCGAACATGGCGGGATCGCGGTTCGCCCCGCCCAGCATGATCGAGAGGGGGATCGTGGCCGGGATCTCCACCCCCGCGATCTCCATGTCCTCGGGCGCGAACCGGGCCACGATCTGGATGGGGGCGTCGTAGCGCAGGAACTCGTCCACCGCGCCCGGGATGAGGGAGGGATCGGCTCGCAGCACCTCCTGCTGCTCCGGGAAGCGGATGAGCGCCATCACGCCGTTGCCGATGAGGTTGACGGTGGTCTCGAAGCCGGCGAGCACCAGCAGGGAGCAGAGTACGAGGAGTTCGCGCTCGCTCAGCCGGTCCTCCTCCTCGGCCGCGATCAGGTGGGAGAGCACATCCTCACCCGGATCGGCCCGGCGGCGCGGGATCAGGTCAGTGAAGTAGGCCTGCAGCTCCCGCATGGCGCGCCCGGCCGCCCGCTCACGCGGCGCGGTCACGTACGCGTCCAGGTCTGCCGCGATCGCCTCGCCCCACGCGCGGAAGCGGCCCCGGTCCTCCTCCGGGATGCCGAGGAGCTCGCAGATCGCCGTCACCGGGAGCCGGGTGGCGAACTCCTCCATCAGGTCGAAGGTGGGCGAGCGGCGGGCCTCCCGGACCAACTGTTCCGCCACCCGGGTGAGGCGGGGACGCAACTGTTCGATCGTCGTCGCCGAGAAGGGTTCGCGGGTGAGGCGGCGCAACCGGCGGTGGGCCTCACCATCGGTGCCGATCATGGAGTCCGGGCCGATCGGGTCCACCACCCCGGGGCGGCGGGGCGGGCCGAACATCCACCCCATCACGCGCCCGCCGAGCTGCTCCGCCACCACCCCGCGCTGCGAGTTGGCCGTGCGGATGGCGGGATTCCGCAGGATCGCGTTGGCGAGCTCCCAGTCCACGGTGGTCAGCCCGTACTTGGAGCCGATCAGTCGCCCCTGGGAGCGGGCCCACTCATAGGTGGGATACGGGTCCGCGATCATGTGGCGGCCCAGCATCCGGCGGGTGAACTCGTCCCGCGTCCCCATCGCGAACATCGCCGCCGCACGGACGGAATCCCGCACCGCTCCCGCTGCCCCATCCAGAACGGCCATGATCCGGCTCCTCACACTCGGTTGCGGCCCACCCTACGAGCGGGGCGGCC
>JAUNRP010000171.1 GCA_030544165.1 bacterium | reverse complement strand
CCTCGTCCTCGCCCGGCTTGACGAAGAACTCCATCTCCATCTGCTCGAACTCGCGCGTGCGGAAGATGAAGTTGCCGGGCGTGATCTCGTTGCGGAAGGACTTGCCGATCTGGCCGATACCGAACGGGGGCTTCTTGCGCGCCGAGGTCATCACGTTGTCGAAGTTGACGAAGATGCCCTGCGCGGTCTCGGGGCGGAGGTAGTGGAGGCCGGACTCGTCCTCGAGCACCCCGAGGTGGGTCTTCAGCATCATGTTGAAGTCACGGGGCTCGGTCCACTGGCCGCGCGTGCCGCAGTTCGGGCATGGGAGCTCGGCGAGCTGGACGGCGTCCGGATCTTCGAGGCCCTTGCGCTCGGCAAACTCCTCCTGCATCTGGTCGAAGCGGAAGCGCTTGTGGCAGGAGGTGCACTCGGTGAGCGGATCGCTGAAGACGCCCACGTGGCCGGAGGCGACCCACACCTGGCGCGGGAGGATGATCGAGGAATCGAGGCCCACCACGTCGTCGCGCTCCTGGACGACCGACCTCCACCACGCCCTCTTGATGTTCTCCTTCAGCTCCACGCCGAGGGGCCCGTAGTCCCACGCGGAGCGGGAGCCGCCGTAGATCTCGCCGGCCTGGTAGACGAATCCGCGGCGCTTGGCCAGGGAGATGACGTTGTCGAGCGCAGAGGTGGCCATGGGGCATTCCTATTCTCACCGGGGCCCGCACCTGGCTGGCGTGGGCGGCAACCGCCAGCGTAGCCGAGGGGACTGACGGGGTCAGAATCGGTCCGGGTCCGAGTCCGGAACCAGCGACACGGACCGGACGAGGAGTTGCGCACGTCACACCGGAACGTATGATTCACGAATCGCGCGGTGGCCGGGGAGCCACTTCCGCGTTCGGAACAGGCGGCTTGGGAGCCGCCTCGAATCTGGGGAGAATTCAATGACGCAATCCCACCCCTTCCGCCATGCGCGGACCCTCGGCGCCGGGCTCGCGGCCTGCGCCCTCATCATGGGGACGGCCGGCCCGGCCGCCGCCGCACCCGATCTTCCCGATCCTGTGGGATCGGCGGGCGCCGAGGAGCGGCCCTCCATCGAGGAGCAGCTCGAGTCCTACGGGGACTCCGTCCTGCCCGACCGGTGGCTCGTCGAGGTTGACGGCGCCGCCGTGATCGAGGGCGGCAGTGCCGCGAACGCCCAACGGACCCAGGACGGCGTGGTGGCCGCCGCCCAGGCCGAGGGACTCGACGTCTCGGTCACCGCGAACTTCTCGAGCGCCTGGAACGGCGTGGCCGTCACGGCCAGCACGGCGGACGCGGAGAAGCTGGCCCGCCTCTCCGGCGTTGCCGGGGTCTACCCGGTCCTGCTCGTGGACCAGCCCGCCGAGCCCGCCGCCCGGCCCGATATCGACTACGCCCGGCTCATGACGGGCGCGGACGTGGCCAACGAGGAGCTCGGCGTCACCGGCGCCGGCATCAAGGTGGGCATCATCGACTCGGGGATCGACTACAACCACCCCGATTTCGGGGGCTCCGGCGTGAACGACGAGACCGCCGACTTCCCCGGCCCGCGCGTGAAGTGGGGCTATGACTACGTGGGCGACGCCTACGACGCCTCGAGCGACGACCCGGCGATCAACACCCCCATGCCGGATGCGTGGCCGGACGACTGCGGCGGGCACGGAACCCACGTGGCCGGCATCGTGGGCGCGAACGGCGGCGTGACCGGCGTGGCGCCCGAGGTGGAGTTCGGCGCGTACCGCATCTTCGGCTGCGACGGCTCCTCGGACTCCGAGGTCATCATGGAGGCGATGGAGCAGGCCCACGCGGATGGCATGGACATCATCAACATGAGCCTCGGCGCATCCCTGCAGACCTGGTCCTCCTACCCCACCGCCGTCCTCGCCGACCGCCTGGTGGACGCCGGGATCGTGGTGGTGGTCTCCCAGGGCAACGCGGGTGACCTCGGAACCTTCACGGGTGGCGCCCCCTCGGTGGCGCACAACGTGATCTCCGTGGGCTCGGTGGACAACCTCCAGTACATGGCGGACTACATCGCGACCGCAGGTGGGGTGGAGGCCCCATACATGACCTCCACCGGCTCCCCGAACCCGGAGCCGGGATCCACCTTCACCCTCGTGGCACCGGAGGATCCCCTGATCTGTGAGGCGGCGGCCGTCCCGCCCGCCGAGGGCGAGGGCCAGGCGCTCCTCGTCTCGCGCGGGGTCTGCTCCTTCCACATCAAGGCGATGAACGCGCAGGCGGCCGGGTATGACGCGGTGATCGTTGCGAACAACACCGGCGGCGTCATCAACATGACCGTGGAGGGTGACCCGGAGATCACGATCCCGGCCGTGAGCATCCTGCAGGCCGACGGCGCCGCCCTCCTCGCGGAGATCACGGCGTCCGAGGCGGGCTCCACCACGATCACGTTCTCCGAGGAGCCCAAGCGGTTCGACAACCCGACCGGCGGCTACCAGGCAACCACCAGCTCGTGGGGCCTCGCAGCGGACCTGACGCTCAAGCCGGACGTCTCGGCACCCGGCGGCAGCATCTACTCCACGTACCCGCTCGAGGTGGGCGGCTACGCCACCCTCGGAGGAACCTCGATGGCGGCTCCGCACGTGGCGGGCGCCGCGGCCCTCATGCTGGAGGCGAACCCGGGGCTCGATCCGTACCAGGTGCGCACGATCCTCACGAACACGGCGAACCCGTTCACGTGGGGCCTGATCCCCGGAGCGCCGTACCTCGAGCCGGTGGCACGGCAGGGCGCGGGCATGATCGACATCCCGCATGCCCTGACCACCACGAGCTACGTCCAGCCGCAGAAGATCTCGCTCGGTGACAGCGACTCCGGGCCCGACACGTTCGAGATCTCGGTCTACAACGGCTCGGATTCCGAGGTGACCTACGAACTCGGCGTGGAGCACGGCGTGGCGGCCTACGGCCCGCCCGACGCGATCGACTACTACCTGCTGGACGCGGACGTCTCCTTCACCGCCACCTCCATCACCGTGCCGGCGCACAGCACCGGGACGGCGCAGGTGACGATCACGGAGGACTTCGGGGCGGATGGCGCCATCTACGGCGGATGGATCACCCTGACCGCCGAGACGGAGCAGCTCGTGGTCCCCTTCGCGGGCCTCTCCGGTGACTACCAGGCGCTGACGGTGCTCGAGTTCGCGGCACTGGTCTACGCGAACGAGACCGGTGGCCTCGCCGTCGCCGAGCCGTTCCACACCTACACCATGGTGGGAACCGACTTCCCGACCATCGCGCTCTACCTCGCCTACCCCACCTCCGCGCTGTACGTGGACATCTACCAGGCGAACGAGGACGGGACCAAGGGGAGGAAGGTGCACAGCAACTTCATCAACTACGCCTCCCTCCTTGACCTCGGCCGGTTCAGCGCGTTGTCCACGCTCCCGTGGGACGGCACCTACCAGGGCAACAACGGCAATGGGAAGCTGCGCCGCGTGGGCAACGGGGACTACGTCCTCGAGCTGCGCGTGCTGAAGCCGCTCGGGGATCCGAACAACGCCGAGCACTGGGAGATCTGGAACTCGGTGGCGTTCACCATCGAGTACGGCGAGGGCGCGGACACCAGCGCCGGAGTGGGCCCCGAGCCCAAGCGGGACAACCCCAACAAGGGACCCGGCAACAACAACGGCAGGGGCCCGAACAGGCCCTGAGCAGCCCCTGCCACCCGAGAGGCCCCCATCCCGCGCGGGTGGGGGCCTCTCCCCGCTCTGAGGTACCCTCGAAGCACCCCCGAAGAGAAGGACGCCCATGCAGCGGATGACCCGGCAGCGCGCCGCGGTACTCGATCTGCTCGGCGACACCCCCGATTTCCGCAGCGCCCAGCAACTCCACGAGGACCTGCTCACGCGCGGGGAGTCGATCGGGCTGGCCACCGTCTACCGCAACCTCACGGTGCTGGCCGAACAGGGCCGGGTGGACGTGATGCGGATCGGTGAGGAGAACCTCTTCCGCAAGTGCGAGCAGACGCACCACCACCATCACCTCGTGTGCCGCGAGTGCGGGCGCACGGTGGAGTTGTCCGGGGAGAACATCGAGCGCTGGGCCGCGGGCCTGGGTGCCGAGACCGGATTCACCGAGATCGACCACACCCTCGAACTCGTGGGGCTGTGTGGGAACTGCAGCGAGAAGGACGCATGATCGATTTCCTCAACGACGGCCCCTTCCTCGCCGTCTACCTCTTCCTCCTGATGGTGGTCTTCCTGCGCGCCCAGGGCACCTACTGGCTGGGCCGCTGGGCCACCAACCTCGCCGTGAAGCACATGCGCCCCACCGAGGGCTGGCGCAAGAAGGCCGTGGACTGGCTCAACTCCCCCGCAGCGCTGCGCGGCACGGCCTCGATCCACCGCTGGGGCCTGCCGGTCATCCCCTTCTCGTTCCTCACGGTGGGCTTCCAGACCGTGGTCAACGCCGGCGCCGGGCTCCTGCGCCTCCCGTGGTGGAAGTACACCCTCGCGATGATCCCCGGCTGCCTCGCCTGGGCGCTCATCTACTCCACGATCGGGTTCGCCGTCTGGGGTGCCGCGATCTCGGCCGCCGCCGGTTCCCCGTGGGGGATCGCCGGGATCATCGCCGTGATCGTGGTGGTGGTGGCCACCCAGGTGGTCAGGCGCCGCCGCAGGGCGATCCGGACGGCCACAGCGGAGCGGCTGGTTTCGGACGAGCTCACCGCCGCGGAGTAGTCCCGCCGATCGTGGCCGCGAGTGCCTCCGCCAGCGGGGTCGGCTCCACGCCGAGGGCAGCGCGGC
>JAUNRP010000170.1 GCA_030544165.1 bacterium | reverse complement strand
TGGGAGTCACGGGCCTGGCCGGTTCCTGGTGGGAGGACGAGGCCGAGGGCGTGCGCTGGACCAACAGCGCGGTGGTGGTGCGTGGCACGGCAGTCACTGCCGGTGAGATCGAGGTCCTCGAGATCCTGCCCTGACTCAGAACGCGTAGCCGTGCTTGGTGGAGAGCAGGAAGTTGACCACGAAGTAGTTGAGCAGGATCGCGATGAAGCCGGTGATCACCAGCCAGGCGGCCCGGCGCCCGTCCCAGCCGCGGGTGGCGCGCGCGTGCAGGTAGCCCGCGTAGATCAGCCAGATCACGAGCGTCCAGACCTCCTTGGCGTCCCAGCCCCACGGCCGGCCCCACGCGTGTTCGGCCCAGATTGCACCGGCCACCAGGGTGAAGGTCCACAAGACGAAGCCGATGGCGGTCAGCCGGTACGAGCCGCGCTCCAGATCGTCGGCCGAGGGAAGCCCGGAGAGGACCCGCTCGGTGGTGGACCCGGTGCCGCCCGCGTAGTCCTTCACGAGCTGCAGGATTGCGAACACGGCCGCGATCGAGAGGATCGCGATGGCGAGGATCGCCACGGAGACGTGCAGGTAGAGCCAGTAGTTGTCCAGGATCGGGCGCAGGCCGTCCGCCTCCACGTACAGCACCGCCACCGCCACGCCGAGCAGGAGGAGTACCGGGAGGGTCACGAACGCCCCGAGGTAGCGCAGGTCCCGCGAGCGCGCCATCCACAGGAAGATCACCACGATCACCGCGGAGAAGGAGATGGTGAACTCGTACATGTTGGTCCACGGCACGTGGCCGGCGGAGATCGCACGCGTCACCACGCCGATCACGTGGAACGCCGCCCCCAGGAACGTGGTGGACATGGCGATCCCGGCGGCCGGCCGCTTCTTCTCGACGACGGAACCCGAGTCCCCCGGGACCGCGCCCTCCGTACGGGGCTGGGCGTCGTCGTCGGGAATGGAGGCACCGGAAGAAGAGACCAACTGCCGCTCCCGGATGACCCGGCCCTCGGAATCGCGGTGGGAGCGCACGTTGGAGAGGTCGATGGAGAAGGCGATCAGGGCGATCGCGTAGCAGGCCATGGCCGCGTAGATCACGAGCAGTGAGGTCTGGGCGAGATCGTTCATTGGTCCTTCTTCAGTGCTGTCAGGATGCGATCCAACTCGGGGGCCAGGGAGGCGTCCTCACCCCGGGCGAGCGCGGCGGCCTCCACCACCACCACGCCCTCCTCCTCGCGGAGGCGGGCCCACACGCGGCGCCGGGGTATGAACAACGATCCCATGAGCCCCAGCATGGACGCCACCGAGGTCCACAGGAGCCACTGGAGCGAGGGATCATGGCGGAGATCGAGGGCGGCGAACCTGGGGAGGTCCTCGAACGTGATGGTGCCGAGCCCCTCCGGGAGTTCGGCGGAGGTTCCGGGGGCGAGCACCAGGAGGAGGGGCTGGCCGGACTCGCCGGTGAGCTCCTCCATGCTGTCCGTGTCCAGGCGGTAGACGTTCTGGGGGATGCCCTCGTCCAGGCCGAGATCGCCCTTCCACGCCCACAGCAGCATCACGGGGTTGGCGGCGGCGGGGTGGGCGGAGTAGATGTCCTCCCCCGTCTCCACCGCGGTGGGGAGCAGTTGGCCGGTGAAGCCGAGCTGGGGGCCGGCGCTGACATCGGGGACCTTGATGACGCCGGTGGAGGTGTACTGGTCGTCCTGCGGGAGGAAGGGGACGGGGCCGGAGAACGCGAGGTTGCCCTCGGCATCGTGCACGGTGACGCGGGGGGCATAGCCGTTGCCGGAGAGGTAGACGGCGGTGCCGCCGGCGCGCAGCGGCTCGTTGGGGATGATCGAGGTGCGGTAGGGCGCGCCTCCGGGCTCGGTGACGGTGACCTCCGCGCCGAAGTACTGGGGGCGGCCCTCCACGGAGAACTGGGAGGTCATGGACTCGAGGGTGAAACGGAAGGGTTCGAGCGCGTTCTCATCCACGAACGTGCCGGCGGAGAAGGAATCGTAGTCCAGGACCGAGTTGGCGAAGCTCTCCCCCTCCACCACGATCGCCTGGCCGCGGTAGGTGGCGAGCTGGCCGTAGGCGAAGGAGAGCAGGATGCCCACGAGTGCCACGTGGAAGATCAGATTTCCGCTTTCCTTGGCGTAGCCGCGCTCCGCGGAGATCCCGTCCTCCCCGCTGCGGACGCGGTAGCCGCGGAGGTTCCTGGTGAGGGCGCGCTCGGCCTCTTTGAGGGTGAGGTGGGTGGTGAAGCGGGTGTGGCCGGTGAAGCGGCCGAGGTGGCGCGGGACCTTCGAGGGCGGAGTGCGCAGGGCGCGGAGGTGGTCCGCGATGCGCGGGATGATGCAGCCGATCAGGGAGATGAAGAGCAGGAGGTAGACGGCGGCGAACCAGGGGGAGCCGAAGACGTCGAACAGGCCGAGGCGGTCCAGGAGGGGCCCGATCCCGGGGTTGGCCTCGATGTACTGGGCCACGGCCACGGGATCCTGGGGGCGCTGCGGGAAGAACGAGCCCGGCACGGCCACGGCCGCCAGGAGGAGCAGGAGTAGGAGCGCCACCCGCATGGAGGTGAGCTGGCGCCAGGCCCAGCGGGACCAGACCACCACCGGGGTGGTGGCGAGAGAGCGCGCCATCACACCACCGTGGTGAAGCCGGCGATCGAACCCTGCAGGAGGTTCATGATGGTGTTCCACAGCCCGGTCACCAGCAGGAGGCCCACGAGGATCAGCATCACGCCGCCGATCCGGGTGATGGCGGTGCGGTGGCGGCGGATCCACTGGTGGAGGCGGGGCGAGCGCGTGAAGGCCACGGCGATGATCACGAACGGCAGCCCGAGGCCCATGCAGTAGGCGAAGGCGAGGATGCCTCCGCGCACCGGCTCGCCGCCGCCGAAGCTGAGGGTGAGCACCGCCGCCAGCGTGGGGCCGATGCAGGGGGTCCATCCGAGCGCGAAGGTGGCGCCGAGGAGTGGGGCGCCGGCGAGCCCGAAGCGCGGGCTCATCTGGATGCGCAGGTCCCGCTGCAGGAAGGGGAGGTAGCCGAGGAAGGCCATGCCCATGAGGATCACGAACACCCCGAGGATCCGCATGATGATGTCCAGCCACGCCACCATGCGGGCTCCGAGCGCGGCGAACACCACGCCCAGGAGCACGAACACCAGGGTGAAGCCGAGCACGAACAGGACGGTCCCGATCAGGACGCGGCGGGCGGAGGCCCGCGTGGCGGTGGCTGTTGCCGTGGGGCCGGAGCCCCGGCCGGAGGAGGGGGCCGCGGAGGTCCCGGACATCCCGCCCAGGTAGCCCACGTAGCCGGGGATGAGGGGAAGGATGCAGGGCGAGGCGAAGGAGACGATCCCCGCGATGGCGGCCACGCCGATCGCGGCGAGGAGGGGGCCGTCCATCACCAGGGAACCGAACTGTTCACCCATCAGGCGTCCGCCTCCGCGAGCACGTCATCCACGAGCCCGCGCAGGATCGTGGGATCCGCCTGCCCGAGGATCCGGGAGGCCACCTTCCCCTCACGGTCCAGGATCACGGTGGTGGGCATCGCCTGGAGGGGCACGAGGCCCTGCATGGCGGCCACCCCGCTCGCGTCCTGGTCCCAGAGGCTCGGGTAGGGGATGGAGAAGGTGCGCTCGAACGCCTGCGCGGTTCCGGCGTCATCGCGGGGGTTGACGCCGAGCATGTGGATCTCGGGGTACTCCTCCGCGAGGTCCACGAGGTCCGGGGCCTCCTTGCGGCACGGCGGGCAGGCGGCGTACCAGAAGTTCATCACCACCACGTCTCCGCGCCACTCGGCCAGATCGATCTGCGTGCCCTCGTAGGACTGGCCGGTGAGGTCCACCGGCGCGCCGCGCTCCTCGGCAGACCACGTGGCGAACGAGCCGTCACCCGCCTGGTAGCCGGCCCCCGCGGAACCCTCCGGGCGTCCGATCGAGGCGCAGGAGGTGAGCAGGAGCGCGGCGGCTGACGCTGCGGCGAGGGCGGCGAGGGGGCGGGTGCGGGAGGTCACGGGGCGCCCCCTGGGCGGGCGGATTTCTCGCGGGCGCCGGATCCCGGGAGCACCGCGCCGGAGCGGCCGGGCACCATGTCCGTGGCCTGGGCCACCAGGTCCGCGGCGGGCTCCGTGTAGCTCACCGCCATGAGCGTGCGGTCCTCGAACTCGAGGCTGGTGAGGGAGGCGAGGGCGCACTGGCGCTTGCGCGGATCGTGGAGGAACGCGCGGCGCTCCACATGGAGACGGGTGACCCAGATGGGAAGTTGGTGGGAGACGAGAAGTGCGCACCCGCCGTCGGGAAGGAGATCGAGAGCACCACGGATGGCGCCGACCATGCGCCCGGCGATCTCCACGTAGGGCTCCCCCCAGGAGGGGCGGGCGGGGTTGAGGTAGCGGCGCCAGTAGCGGGGGTGGGCGAGCCGGAGGTGGCCGCCTCTGAAGCTCTCGCCCTCGAACTCGTTGCCGGCCTCGATGAGGCGGGGATCGGTGAGGAGGGGCAGGTTGAAGGCGGACGCCGTGGGTGCCGCGGACTCCTGGGCGCGCTGGAGGGGGGAGGCGATGACGGCGCGCAGGTCGGTGCTCTGCTCGGTCAGGTGCTCGGCGATCCGCTCCGCCATCGCGTGCCCGCGCTCGGAGAGGTGGTAGCCGGGGAGGCGGCCGTAGAGGACCCCGCCGGGGTTGTAGACCTCGCCATGGCGCATGAGGTGGACGGTGGCGCGGGGCATGCGATCCATTCTGACACGTGAGGAGAGGTGGGCTTGGGGCTCAGGCGTGCCGGGGGCTCAGGGGTGGGCGTGGCGGAGGGCTC
>JAUNRP010000169.1 GCA_030544165.1 bacterium | reverse complement strand
AACGCCGAGCAGATCGGGGAGGTGGGATTTGCCCTCCTGCCCTACGGAATCGAGGAGACGTGGCCGGGCCGCGTGGCGGCGGCCACCGGGCTCGTTGCGGCGCCGCCGTGGGAGTGGATGTTCTGCTCCTCGCCGCCGCCCCACCAGGAGGGGGAGGATCGGTGCCGGATCCTCGGGGCCGAAGATCTGCCCGAGGTGGCCGAGCTCCTGAAGGACGCCAATCCGATCGCGATGGCCTCGCCGGACGATGAGTCACTGCTGTGGTGGGGATACCGGGACGAGTCCGGGGTGCTCCTCTCGGCCTGTGCGGTGGAGTTCCAGGAGTCCGAGGGCTGGCACGGCCCCGTGGTTGATGGGCCCGCAGGGCGGGGAGTGCACCTCTCGGGATTCGGTACGCACCCCGATGCGCGCGGCCGCGGGATTGGCACCGCGATGATGGCGGCCATGACCCGCTGGGGTGTGCAGGAGCACGGCTACGTGCACTACGGGGTGTGGATGGACAACCAGTCGGCGGTGCGCATCTACCGCAGGCTCGGCTACCAGACGGGCGCGGACATCCAGATGTACAAGCGGGAGGCGTAGCCGCCGCGCGGCGGGCGCTGCTCACCACCGGCCTGCCCGGTGCCGGCCCCGCCCACCCCCGCCCGGCCCCGCCCACCCGCCCCCGGACCTCCCTTCCCGGAAGGTGCTCGGAATTCCTCACAGGTGCCCGCGTGATATCACGGCGCATGTGTGAGGAATACCGAGCACGTCGCGAGGGGGTGGGGGCGGGCGGCCGGTGGAGGTGTGCGAATTGGGTGGGGAGGGGGGTCGGCGTGGGGGTGCTACGGCGTTGGGGGTGCGCGAGTCGTAGGCCAGGAAGCCCGGCTGGGCGCGAGCCAGCACCAGCACTGCCGCCACGCATGCGAACCCGCCGATCACGGCGGCCATCCACTCGGTGGTCATCGCCGCGAGGGCGCCCATCAGGAACTGGCCGAGCCGCGGGCCGCCGGCCACCACCACGATGAAGATGCCCTGGAGTCGCCCGCGCATGGAGTCATCCGCGGAGGCCTGCATGATGGTGTTGCGGAAGACCATGGAGACGGTGTCGAAGGCGCCGGCGAAGCCCAGGGCCCCGAAGCCCAGCCACAGCGCCAGTTCGGAGCCGAGCATCCGGCCCTCCGCGAGGGCCACCACCCCGCCGAACGCCGCCACCGCCACACCCCATCCGGCCACGGCTCCCACCACGTACCGCCCCTGGTGGATCACGCCGGTGAGCCGGCCGGAGAACATGGCGGCCAGGAGTGCACCCGCCGCCGTCCCGGCGGTGAGGATCCCCACGGCCTCGGGCCCGCTCCGCAGCGCCACCACTGCCACGGCGGGAAGGAGCGCCAGCGGGTTCGCCAGGATCATGGCGCAGAAGTCGGTGAAGAAGGTCATGCGGATGTTGGGACGGGTGGCGAGGTAGCGAAAACCCTCGGCGACTGAACGCAGGCCGGGCACTCGTCGTCGGCGGGCGACGGAACTGGGGGCGACGGCGGGGCCACCCACACCGGACGGACGGCCCCCGGTGGCGAGACCGGTCTCCTCCGGGGGCAGCGGAGGGATGGCGGGGAGCCCTGCCAGGCCCCAGAGCACGAAGACGGTCATGAACGCATTGACGGCGTACGTCCACGTGTAGCCGGTGGCGGCCACCATGAATCCCGCGAGCACGGGCCCCACCAGCATCGAGGTGCTCATCGCGAGCGAGGTGAGGGCGTTGGCGGCGGGGAGGTCCCGCGCGGGGAGGATGCGGGGATAGATGGCCTGACGGGCCGGGGACTCCACGCCGAACGCGGCGGTGTTGAGGGCCACGAGCGCGTAGAGGACCCAGACCTCCGTGTTCCCGAGCAGGGCCTGGAGCATCGTGAGAAGCGCGGCCACCCACATCCCGATGGCGCCCCAGATCGCCACGGTCTTGCGATCGAAGGCGTCCACGATCGCGCCGCCCCACAGCCCCGTGACCAGCAGGGGGATGAAGCCGGCGATCCCCACCGTGCCCACGGCGAGGGAGGAGCCGGTGAGGTCGAAGACCTGGAGGGCAAGCGCCGTCGTGGTGAACATGGAGCCCACGTGGGCCAGTGAGGTGCCGATGTAGAGCCGCCGGTAGGGGCGCGAGGTGCGCAGCGGGGAGATGTCAACGAGGAGGCCCACGAGGGGCAAGCCTAGGTCAGGGCGCGCGGGGCCTGGCGAGGTGCTCGGCACTCCTCACACATGCGCCGTGATATCACGTGGGCATGTGTGAGGAATTCCGAGCAACTCGCGAGGGGGGCCCGGTGGCCCCCAGGGCGTGACGCCCGGGGCGAGCCGCGAGCGGGACCGGCGGCGCCCAAGGAGCGCCGGCCCCCAAGGACCGGCGGTGCCTGGCGGACCCCGCCGGTGCCCACGGGAATCAGTGCTCGGAGATGCCGAACCTCTCGTGAAGGCGGCGCAGCGGGGCCGGCGCCCACCAGTTGTACTTCCCGAGCAGGGTCATGGTGGCGGGCACGAGCAGGAGCCGGACCAGGGTGGCGTCCACGAGCACGGTGAGCGCGAGCGCGAAGCCCACCTCCTTGATCACGATCAGATCGCCGAAGATCAGGCCCGTGAACACCAGCATCATGATGAGGGCGGCCGAGGTGATGATGCGCCCGGAGCGCTGGAGCCCGCGCTCCACGGCGAGATCGTTGTCCTGGAACTTGTCCCAGTACTCCTTCACGCGCGCGATCAGGAAGACCTCGTAGTCCATGGCGAGGCCGAAACCGAACGCCACCACCAACGCGATCACGATCACCTCCATGCCGCCCTGCGGGCGGAAGTTGAGGAAATCGGAGAGGTAGCCGTCCTGGAACACCAGCACGGTGACGCCGAGGGAGGCCGCCAGGGAGAGCATGTTGACCACGAGGGCCTTGAGCGGGATCACCAGCGAGCCGGTCATGAGGAAGAGCAGCACGAACACGGCCACCACCACGGCGCCCACGGCCCAGGGGGTGCCCTCCACGATCGCGTTCGTGAAGTCCTGCATGTCCGCGCCGGCGCCGCCCACCCACTTCTCGAAGCCGGGATCGTGCTCGCGGAGGTCCCGCACGTACTCGAGCGCCTCCGCGTTCTGGGAGTCCACGTTCAGCTTCATCGAGATGAGGTGCTCGCCATCGTCCAGCTCGCTCACCGGATTCATGCGGTCCACCAACGGGTCATCGGCCAGGTCCACCGCCCACAACTGCGCATCCTGGGCAGACGCATCCGCCACGATGAAGACGTCCGGGATCTGGAGGAGCGGGAACTTCTCGTCCACCACGTTGAGGTAGGAGCGCTGGTCCGAGGCGTCCGGAATGTAGTCCATCGGGTTGGAGCGGAGCTGCACGTGGAGGAGGGGGTAGGCCATCGTGGCCAGGATCGCGGTGATCACGAGCATCACCGGCCACGGGTAGCGGTGCACCCAGCGGGCGAGGCGCGAGAACATGCCCTCCTCGTGGGTCACATCTCCCACGGTGCGGATGAGGCCGCCCACGCCGGGGATCCGGGTGATGGGGGAGGGCTTCGCCAGCCTCCGGCCCAGCAGTGCGAGCAGCGCGGGCACGAGGGTGATCGCGGAGAGGACCGCGAGCAGCACCACCGCCGAGCCCGCGATGGAGACGGCCTGCAGGAGCGGGGCCCGCATGAACAGCAGCCCGGCGATCGCGATCGCGATGGTGATCGCGGAGAACAGGACGGTCCGGCCAGCGGTCCCCACGGTGGTCTCGATGGCCGCCACCACGGCCGGATCCCGGCGGCCCTTGCCCGCCCGCTCCCGGTGCAACGGCATCTCGTGCGCCAGCTCCTCGCGGTAACGCGAGACCACCAGCAGGCCGTAGTCGATCGAGAGTGCCAGGCCGATGATCGTCAGCAGGTTCACGATGTAGGAATCGATATCGATGGCGAAGGCCGCCGCCCACACCACCGCCAGGCCCGTGGCGATCGAGGCGAGCGCGCCCATGATCGGCAGCCCCGCGGCGATGAAGCCGCCGAACACCACGATCATCACCAGGAACGAGATCGGGACCGTGATGACCTCGCCCTTGAGCAGGTCCTCCTTCACCTGGTCCAGCACCGAGGCCGCGAGCAGCTCCGTGGAGGACACCTCACCGGCCGCGCCGTCCACCCCGAGCTCACCCGGAACCTCACGGAGGCGCTGCTCCACAGCGGCCTGCTCGGAGCCCGAGATGCCATCCGCCAGCTCCGCCTGCACGATGAACCCATCCGCATCCACGGACAGGAACGGCTGGGAGACCGGATCCATGGGCCCCTGCGGGCTCAGGAAGGGATCGAGCACGCCCTCCACGCCGGGGAGGTCCTCGATGGACTCCCGGATCTCCGGGAAGTCCGCCATCAGCCCCATCACCTGCTCCTGGTCCTCCAGGTCCAGGCCGGTGATCACGAGGTTGGCGGTCTCGGGGGAGTCGTTGGCGTCCTCGAGCTTGTCGAACGCGATCTTCGCCTCCGAGCCGGGGATAGCCGGCGCACCCGTGTGCAGCAGCGAGAACAGGCCCGGCCCGAACGCCCCGAACGCCAGCGCGAGCGAAACTCCCACCAGCACCACCCACCCGATAATGATCCGAATCGGGTTCCGTGCCGTGTGCCGGCCAAGGCGTCTCATCACCCGTCAATTGTCCCACCGTGCGCTCGCGCCCCACGGCCCACAAAGGTCCCAGACCTGCAGTTTTCATGGGACCTTCATCACGTCCCGACGGCGAGCGCCCGCCTTGGTCCGTCCCCCCGGCCCCGGTCAGCCCCACGCTCCGTCCCCCCGACGGCGAGCGGCCGCCTTGGT
>JAUNRP010000168.1:2377-4887 GCA_030544165.1 bacterium | reverse complement strand
TCCGTAGCCGCTCACCCACCGCCACGGCGCCCTCGTTGTTGAAGCCCATGCGGTTACGCAGGCCCTCGATCTCCGGATGCCGCCACAGCCTGGGCTGCTCGTTGCCGGGCTGCGGGAGGGCCGTGACCGTGCCGATCTCCACGAACCCGAATCCGATCGCGTCCATGCCGAGGACCGCGGAGCCGTTCTTGTCCATGCCTGCCGCGAGCCCCAGCACGCCCGGGAAGGGGCGGGGGAACACGAGGAGGCGGGGGTTCGTGACGGCGCGGCCACGGCGGCCGATGGTCCGCTGCAGCACCCGCCGGGACGCCTCCACCGTACCGGCCGCACCGATGGCCGCCATGGCGGCGTGGTGCGCCTGTTCGGGATCGGTGTGGACGAGGAGGGAATCGTAGATGGCGCGGTACACGCTGCCACGTTATCGCTCCGTGGCGGCCTTCACGGGCAGGCCCTCTGCGAGGCGGCTGATCCGCTGGGGCGAGCTGGTCCACAGCCACCAGATCCCCACGAACGGGAGGACGAGCGGGATGAATCCGTAGCCGGAGCCGAAGTGGGACCACACGGTGTCCCGGGGGAAGAGCTCGGGGGCGAGGAAGGAGAGCACCCCCACGGTGAGCACGCCGGTGAGCTCGATGATGACGGCCACCCAGGCCACCTTTCGCATCCGGCGCCCGTTGTGGGCGAGGGCGATCGTGGCCAGCACGTAGATCACGGCCGCGAACAGGGAGAGCCCGTAGGCCAGCGGTGCCTCCGAGGCGTTGCGGGCCAACTGCACGATCGAGCGCGCGAGCGCCGCCACCGCGAAGATGCCGTAGACGAGGATCAGGATCCGGCCGGCCCCGTAGGCGGGGCGGCGCGTATCGGTGGCGGCCGGGCTACTCATGACTCCTGGTGCTCCTGATCGGTTCTGGTGGTACTCATGCCAGTTGGGCGACGTCGAGGACCCGCCACATCATGACAGCCGTGGCGAACGCGCAGATGAACATCGCCACCGCGGAGGTGGCCGTGCGATCCACGAATGCCCATGCCACCGCCACCGGGAGGATGAAGAGGGCGGTGAGGAGGTAGCCCCACACCACGAACGGGTCCCCGCCGAACCGGCCCTGGGACTGGGCGATCACGGTGAGCACGATGGTGACGAGCATCAGTGCCTCCACCACTCCGGCACCGATCACCTGGCGTCCGGTGGTGGGGAGCTTCCGCACGGCCCGCACGAGGGCCCACAGGGCGAGGATCCCCGCGGCGGCTCCGGTGGCGATGGCGGCGGTCTGCACCGGCCAAGCCTATCGGCGTCCGCCCACTGCGAAGTGGGGCCACGCGGCGGGGCGGGGCCGCCGCCCAGAGACTAGGGTGGGACGCGTGACTGACATCTCTCTCGCCGCCACCCTGCCCAAGTCCCCCCGCGAGGCCCTCCTGGTGGGCCTGCTGTGTACCGAGGATGCCCCCATGGTCCTCGAGTCCGGGGCCCTGCCGCGGAAGGCCGGCGGCCAACTCCTCGCGCTCGCCGAGGCGATCGGCGCCACGGGCAGCGCCTACGAGGTCCTCCGCGCGCCGGGCACCGAACTCGGCTACAAGGTGGTCGTGTTCGTGGGACTCGGCAAGGCCCTCACGCTCGAGCAGCTCCGCCGCGGCGCCGGCGCCGCCGTCCGGGTGCTCCAGGGCGTCGAGTCCCTGCACGTGGCCCTCCCCGCCGACGACGCCGAAGCAGTTGCAGCGGTGGCGGAGGGTATCGGCCTGGGCTCCTACCGTTTCGAGCGCTACAAGGAGCAGAAGGCGGCGGCCGCGAAGGCCGTGATCCTCTCCCCGGTGGCGAAGTCGGCCGAGGCGAAGACCGCCCTCGATCGGGCCGTGGTCCTCTCCGAGGCCGTGAATGCCACCCGAGAGCTCGTGAACACCCCCGCCAACGATCTGTACCCGGAGACGTTCGCCGATCACGCCCGCGAGGTGGGCAAGGCCACCGGCGTGAACGTCACCGTGCTGGACGAGGCCCAGCTCGAGGCCGGCGGCTACGGCGGCCTGATGGGCGTGGGCGGCGGATCCTCCCGCCCGCCGCGCCTCGTGAAGCTGGAGTACCGGCCCCGCGCGGCGAGCCGCCACGTGGCCCTCGTGGGCAAGGGCATCACGTTCGACACGGGCGGCCTCTCCCTCAAGCCCCCGCTCTCCATGGAGACCATGAAGACCGACATGGCGGGTGCCGCCGCGGTCCTCAACACCGTGGCCGCCGCAGCGCGCCTGAAGCTGCCCGTGCGGGTCACCGGCTGGCTGGCCCTCGCGGAGAACATGCCGTCGGGCACCGCCACCCGCCCCTCGGACATCATCACCATCCGGGGCGGGAAGACCGTGGAGGTCCTCAACACGGATGCGGAGGGCCGCCTGGTGCTCGCCGACGCCCTCGTGGCCGCCTCCGAGGAGGAGCCGGACTCGATCCTGGACATCGCCACCCTCACCGGCGCGCAGACGATCGCGCTCGGCAACCGCGTGGGCGCCATCATGGGCGAGGAGGACACCCG
>JAUNRP010000168.1:0-2277 GCA_030544165.1 bacterium | reverse complement strand
GTGGGGGTGCGCACCATGCTCGCCTACCTCGAGAACGTCGAGGACTAGAGCGCTGACGCGGGCACGCGGCCCCGCTCGCTCGTGGAAGAATGACCCCAAGCCCCACCACTGACCTTTAGGAGAAGTTTCGTGACCGAATCGACCGAGTACGATCTCGTCATTCTGGGAGGTGGCTCGGGCGGGTACGCGGCGGCGCTCCGCGGTGCCCAGCTCGGCCTCAAGATCGCCCTGATCGAAGCCGACAAGGTGGGGGGCACCTGCCTCCACCGCGGCTGCATCCCCACCAAGGCCCTCCTGCACGCGGCCGAGCTGGCCGAGTCCGTGCACGAGGCCGGCAGCATGGGCATCAACCTGCAGCTCGGCGGCGTGGACATGGCCAAGGTGAACGAGTACAAGGACGGCGTGATCGAGCGCCTCTACAAGGGCCTCCAGGGCCTCGTGAAGCAGCGCAAGGTGGATTACATCGAGGGCTGGGGCACCCTGACCGCCAAGGACACGATCACCGTGGACGGCACGGAGTACAGGGGCAAGAACATCCTGCTCGCCTCCGGCTCGTACTCCAAGACCATCCCGGGCCTCACGATCGAGGGCCGCGTGATCACCTCCGAGCAGGCCCTCCAGATGGACTGGGTCCCGGAGCGCGCCGTGGTGCTCGGTGGCGGCGTGATCGGCCTCGAGTTCGCGTCCGTGTGGCGCTCGCTCGGCGCCGAGGTCACCGTGATCGAGGGCCTCCCCCACCTCGCCAACAATGAGGAGGAGGTGCTCTCCAAGAACCTGGAGCGCGCCTTCCGCAAGCGTGGCATCCAGTTCAAGACGAAGACCATGTTCGAGTCCGTGGAGCAGGACGACTCGGGCGTGAAGGTGACCGCGGGCGGGAACGTCTACGAGGGCGATGTGCTGCTCGTGGCCGTGGGCCGCGGCCCGGCCACCGAGGGCCTCGGGTACGAGGAGCAGGGCATCCCGATGGAGCGCGGCTTCGTGCTCGCGAACGAGCGCCTGCACACCGGCGTGGGCAACATCTACGCCGCCGGTGACATCGTGCCCGGCCTCCAACTCGCCCACCGCGGCTTCCAGCAGGGCATCTTCATCGCCGAGGAGATCGCGGGCCTGAATCCCGTGGTCATCGCGGATGACAACATCCCGCGCGTCACCTACTGCGAGCCCGAACTCGCCTCCGTGGGCCTCACCGAGAAGAAGGCCAAGGAGAAGTTCGGCGAGGACCAGGTGGAGTCCATCGAGTACAACCTGGCCGGCAACGGCAAGAGCGCCATCCTGAAGACCACGGGCCTCATCAAGCTCGTGCGCCAGAAGGACGGCCCCATCGTTGGTTTCCACGCCATCGGCGCCCGCGTGGGTGAGCTCGTGGGCGAGGGCCAGCTCATGGTCAACTGGGAGGCCTTCCCGGAGGACCTCGCCCCACTCATCCACGCGCACCCCACCCAGAACGAGGCGATCGGCGAGGCCGCGATGGCCCTGGCCGGCAAGCCGCTCCACGCCCACAACTAAGGAGTCACGAAATCATGTCTGAATCCGTCAAGATGCCGGCTCTCGGCGAGTCCGTCACCGAGGGAACCGTCACGCGGTGGCTCAAGGCCGTGGGCGAGAGCGTGGAGGTGGACGAGCCGTTGCTCGAGGTCTCCACCGACAAGGTGGACACCGAGGTCCCCTCCCCGTTCGCGGGTGTGGTGGAGAAGATCCTCGTTGAGGAGGACGAGACCGTGGAGGTGGGCGCAGAGCTCGCCATCATCGGCGACGGCTCCGGCGGCGGGGACTCCTCCGAGGACGAGGCACCCGCCGAGGAAGAGGACGAGGCTGCCGAGCAGGCACCGGCCGAGCAGAAGGAGGAGGCGGACGAGGACACCGAGACCCCGGACGCGGAGCCCGCAGCCGAGGCCGAGGCCACCGAGGAGCCCTCCACCGAGCAGGAGGAGCCCGCCAAGGCCCCCACCGCTGACGACGCCGCCGGCGAGGGCCAGACCGTCACCATGCCCGCGCTCGGCGAATCCGTCACCGAGGGCACCGTCACCCGTTGGCTGAAGGAGGAGGGCGAGGAGGTCGAGGTGGACGAGCCGCTCCTCGAGGTATCCACGGACAAGGTGGACACCGAGGTCCCCTCCCCCTACGCCGGCACCCTCACCAAGATCCTGGTGGGTGAGGACGAGACCGTGGAGGTGGGCGCCCCGCTCGCGCAGATCGGTGGCTCCGGTGGCGGCGCCTCCGCCAGCGAGGAGAAGACTGAGGAGAAGCCCGAGCCCGCACAGAACGAGAAGACCGAAG
>JAUNRP010000167.1:1810-4915 GCA_030544165.1 bacterium | reverse complement strand
GGCGGGCTCAGGCTTCTGCGCAACACGGTTTCGTGGAGGTGTTGTGGTGCGTGGTGGTGTGGGCTCGGGTCGGGCGGCAGCGGAGCTGGCGAACCATGGGCGGCGGAGTACGGCCCAGCAGCGTGGGGAGGCGTTTGCGCTGCTGAGCGCGGGGCTCTCGGCCCAGGAGGTCGCTATTGGGACGGGTTTCAACGAGCGCACCATCCGCAGGTGGATGGTGGTGCAAGGATGGAAGGCAAAGAAGGGCCGCAATGGCGGGTTGGATGACGTGTCGCGCGCGGCTGCTCGGGCTCATGTGCTGTCTGCTGTGCCTATGGATGGTGATTACACAGATGGGCGTGGCCGGCTGACATTGGCCGGCCGCGGGGTCATCCAGCACATGGTCACTGGGGGTGCCAGTGACGCGCAGATCGCCCGGGCGATCGGCGTTCACCGGTCCACCGTGGGCCGGGAGTTGGCTCGTTGCCCCTCCCGGGGGGAGTATCGGGCGTGGGTGGCCCAGGACGCGTCACAAGCCGCGAGATTACGGCCCAGAGCGCGGCGGATGGCCTGCCCGCGGCGGCGGGCCGCGGTGATCGAAAGGCTGAACCGGGACTGGTCGCCCGAACAGGTCGCCGGTGACCTGCGCCGAACCTTCCGGGCCGAGGAAGATATGTGGGTGTCCCACGAAACGATCTACCAGGCCCTCTACGTCCAAGGAAAGGGAGCGCTGCGGGAGGAGCTGGCCGTGGTCACAGCTACCCGGAACACACGTACCTCGCGCAAGCCCCGTTCCAAACTGCCGCCACGGGCCAGCAACCGCCCGTGGATCGGGGAGGGGAACCACATCAGCCAGCGCCCAGCCCACATTGAGGGCCGGGCCGTTCCCGGCCACTGGGAGGGGGACCTGATTATCGGCACCAAGGGCGCTACCGCCCTGGTCACACTGGCCGAACGAGCCACCCGTTTCGTGCTGATCAAACGACTGCCCGATACCCATGACGCTCCCACCGTGACCGCCGCGCTCGTGGAGATGATCTCCGATCTGCCAGCAGAACTACGCCGAACCCTGACGTGGGACCAGGGCAGCGAGATGGCCTCCCATGCCGCCTTCACCATGGCCACCGACTGCCAGGTCTACTTCTGCGACCCGCGCGCCCCCTGGCAGCGCGGCACCAACGAGAACACCAACGGCCTGATCAGGGACTACTTCCCCAAGAACACCGATTTCACGCACGTCAGCGATGACGAGATCCTCCACGCCCAAGACCGCCTCAACACCCGGCCCCGCAAGACTCTCGGCTTCGAAAACCCCACCAGTAGACTCATCGAACTACTCAACGTTGCGCAGACCGCTTGAATCCGCCCACTTTCCGGACACGATATTGTGTCTGGTTTGGTTCGCTGGGCCTCGCCCTCATCGAAGCGCACCACCTGCCAGGCGAACGCATTGGCGGGCGTGGCCACCAGGAGAAGGGCGCACGCCAGCCAGCCGAAGTAGCTCTCTCCGCCGTGCCACGCGAGCGCCCCGATCGCGAGAGCCGCCGTGACGGCGCCGGCAGCGGCGGGGAGCCAGGGTGGGTTGGGCTGAGGTCTCGGCCTGCGGAGCGCGGCCAGCAGAGTCAGCACGATCGTGGCGATCAGCGCGGCGATCGCGAGCCAGGCGAGGAAGTTGGCGGAGCCAAAGGGGACGGCGGGATCAAACCAGGAGTGCAGGCGAATGTCAGTGCGGACCTCTGTGCTTCCCGCACTCTGGTAGGAGAACCTCACCGGCATGGTGGGGGCCGCGAACACTCCCAGCACCATCACCAGAAGCGCGAGAGCACCCCAGTGCCACACCCGCTCATCAATGCGATCCCTGCCGCCGCTGCTGCCGGTACTCCCCATGTGGCCAAGTATCTACCGCGGCCCCGCGCACCCGCAGATCTGCCTCCACCCAAAATCTGGCGCACCCTCACGAAAGTCTGGCGCACCCTCACGAAAATCTGGTGCACCCTCAGCGTGTGGGGTCCAGGTCGCCTGGCGCGAGATCGCTGCGCACCCCCAGCCACACCGCGTGGCGCAGCCGCCCGCCGGCCGTGATCTCAGCGTACTCCACCTCGCCAACGAGACTCGCCCGCACCCATCGCGCATCCCGCCGGTCCTCGCCCGGCACGTCCTCCACCGGCGGGGTCTTCCTCCCGAGCTTCGCGAGGCGCCGGGCAAGATCCTCCATCTGCCCATCCCCGAATCCGCTCCCCACCCGGCCGGCATAGCGCAGCTCCCCCGCAGCATCCGGCAGCGCCACCAGCAGCGAGGCGAACTCCCGCGATCCCGATTCCCGCCACCCGATCACCACCACCGAGGCCGTGGGCCGATGCTTGATCTTCAGCCACTGCCGCGAGCGCCGCCCCGCCACGTACACCGACCCGTTCCGCTTCGCCACCACGCCCTCGAGCCGCTGCTCGGTGCTCGCAGCGAGCGCCGCCGCCAGATCGCCACCCAGGTCCCCCGGCACCCGCACCCGCTCGCCGTCCTCCACCGCCTGGCGCAATAGCGCCCGGCGGTCCGTGTACTTCGTGCGCAGCAGCCCGCGCTCGGTCCCATCCACGGTGAGCGCCAGCACATCGAACAGCAGCAGGTCCACCGGAGTCTCCTCCGCGAGCGCCGCCGCATCGCGCGGATCCGCCTTCATCCGCGGCTGCAGCGCCCCGAAGTCCGGCCTGCCCTCCCGGTAGGCCACCACCTCCCCATCCAGCACCGCCGCATCCGCCTGCACCAACGCGGCCACCTCCTGCAGCTCCGGGTACAGCCCGGTCATGTCCCGCCCGGACCGGCTCACCAGCGTGGCCCGCCCCTCCGAGACCGCCACGATCGCGCGCACCCCATCCCACTTCCCCTCGAACGTCCACGCCTCCTCCCCCATCTCCGAGGGCGCGGACTCCGCGAGCGCCGCCGTGGCCAGCATCGGCTCCGGGAGCTCGGCCGGGTCCACGTGGGCCGTGAGCGGCGCGGCTTTCCGCGCCAGCCTGCTCCGCCCCGACGACGCACCCCGACTCCCGTCGTCGCCTCGCCCTGACCGACCCGTGCCCGACGACGAACCCCCACCACCGCTCTCCCCCTCCCCAGCCCCCCGGTCAGGTGAGG
>JAUNRP010000167.1:0-1710 GCA_030544165.1 bacterium | reverse complement strand
TCGGGTTGGTCCTTGGTGAACTTGAGCAGCCAGTTGTTCTCCGCCTCGCCGGGTTTGGAGGTGCGGACGAGGACGTAGCGGCGGGGGATGCCGCCGAGTCCGCCGTCGGGGCGGCCGGTGAGGACGGCGATCACCTCGCCCTCGCGCCACTTCTCGGCCTCGTAGGTGCCGGAGTCCCAGATGCGGACCTCGCCGGCGCCGTACTCGCCCTTGGGGATGGTGCCCTCGAAGCTGCCGTACTCGAGAGGGTGGTCCTCGGTCTGGACGGCGAGGCGGGTGGTGTCCGGATCGAGCGCGGGGCCCTTGGGGACGGCCCAGGAGACGAGGACGCCATCGTGCTCGAGGCGGAAGTCGTAGTGGAGGCGGCGGGCGTGGTGCTCCTGGATCACGAACGAGTTGCCGGGCTTCCCGCCGAGCGAGGCGCGGGCAGGCTCGTCCGGGACGGGCTCGGGGGTCTTGGTGGCATCGCGCATGGAGCGATACTCGGCGAGCCGGTCCTCCCCGCCCCAGCCCTGGGCGGCGATGGGATCGATGCCCTCCTCGGCGCGCTCGAGCACCTCCTCGAAGGTGAGCTGGGCGAGCTTCGGATCGTCCAGCTCCTCCCACGTGCGGGGCGCCGCCACGGTGGGGTGCTCGCGGCCGCGCAGGGAGTAGGGGCAGACCGTGGTCTTGGCGGCGGAGTTCTGGCTCCAGTCCACGAGCACCTTGCCCTCCCGCAGGGTCTTCTTCTGCTGGGAGACCACGAGGTTCGGGAGCTCGGCCTCCAGCGCGCGGGCGAGTTCCTTGGCCACGGCGGAGACCTCGTCCGAGGTGGCGGTGCCGTCCAGGGCCGCGTACAGGTGGATGCCCTTGGAGCCGGAGGTGACGGGGACGGCGTCCAGGCCCATGCCCGCGAGGATGTCCCGGGCGGCGTGCGCCACCTCCACGCACTGCGGGAGGGCGGCGCCGGGGCCGGGATCCAGATCGATCACCATGCGGTCCGGGTGGCGCCGCTCGCCGGACGGGTCCACCCGCCACTGGGGCGTGTGGAGCTCGATGGCCGCCACCTGCGCGAACCAGGCGAGCACCGCCGACTCGTTGGCCAGCGGGTAGTCGTTGGTGTGGTTCTTGTGCTGGATCGTGGCGCGCGGGATCCACGAGGGCGCCGAGTCCTCGAGGTCCTTGCGGAAGAACACCTGGCCATCCACGCCGTCCGGCCAGCGCTTGCGGGTCACCGGCCGCCACGCCGCCTGCGGGATCAGCAGCGGCGCGATCCGCGTGTAGTAGTCCATCACCTCGGCCTTGGTGGTGCCTGTGGCCGGGTAGAGGACCTTGTCCAGGTTGGTGACCTTCAGGCGGCGGCCATCGATGGTGACGCGCTGCTCCGCCTGTGCCATGGTCTCCTCCTTGGTCCTACCGTGCCCCCGCGCGCGCCGCGCCGCCACCGGAAGGGAGGGTGGGCATCCGGATCCCACCCGCACCCCGGCCGCGCATGTCCTCAAAGAATCCCGCACCCCCGCCGCACCTGCCCTCAAGAAATCGACTGTGTGTTGAATTCATCGACTGCGAGGGGTCTGGGGCCTCCAGACCGTCTCACTCGATGTCCCAATAGCACAGTCGCTTTTTTTGGGGGCGAAGGTTGGGAGGGCGGTGGCTAGGGGTATTCCCCGACGACGGGTGGGCACCTCGCGACGCGACGCGGAGTACCAGCCGGGGTATTCCCCGACGACG